>JBBQDV010000008.1:0-30360 GCA_038320005.1 Cyanophyceae cyanobacterium | reverse complement strand
GTTCCCAGCGTTAGCGAAATCTTATCAGGAAATATCTCCGTTAGCAAAATTCGCCAAATCGATATAGCTGACCTCCTTGGTCGTGAACAGGTAAAGCCTAATTTAGAACTATTACAAACAGATATAACTGGAAAAAATGTTTTTGTCACAGGAGCAGGAGGTTCAATTGGTTCAGAACTCTGTCGCCAAATCGCCACCCAAAGACCAGCTCACCTTATTTTATTTGAACTAAACGAATTTGCCCTCTACAAAATTGATCTAGAACTAGCAGAGAACGAACCTAGCCTCAGACGTTCGGCTTGTTTAGGAACTGTCAACGAAGGAGAATATTTACAGTATCTGCTGAATAAATATCAAGTTAATACGGTTTATCACGCAGCAGCTTACAAGCACGTTCCCCTCGTCGAAGCTAATCCCTCTCAAGGTATTCTCAACAATATTTTCGGAACTCTCAGCGTCGTCCGTTCAGCAATCAAATGTAACGTTGATAAGTTTGTCTTAATTTCTACAGATAAGGCAGTACGACCCACCAATGTTATGGGAGCAACAAAACGAGTTACAGAGTTAATTTTACAAGCCTTAGCGGAGCAAGATCATGGTAAAACCTGTTTAACTATGGTTCGTTTTGGCAATGTTCTCGGTAGTAGTGGTTCAGTTGTTCCTCGCTTCCGTCAGCAAATTGCCCAAGGAAGTCCGATAACTCTCACCCATCCCGATATTACCCGTTACTTCATGTCTATCCCCGAAGCTGCTTCCTTGGTCATTCAAGCTGGAGCAATGAGTCGTGGTGGCGAAGTATTCTTACTAGATATGGGAGAACCAGTCAAGATTAGAGACCTCGCAATCCAAATGATTCGCCTCAGCGGACTAGAACCAGATAAGGATATTCCGATTGAAATCACCCAACTGCGACCTGGAGAAAAGATCTATGAGGAGTTATTGATTGACTGCGATAACGCTACACCAACAAAACATACGAAGATTTTCTGCGCCCATGAAAGCAAAATTCCTTGGCACAAACTCGAACCCTGTTTAGACAATCTGTTTATCCATGCTTGTCAAAATAATCATCACGAATGTATTGCCTTGCTAGAACAAATCGTCCCAGAATATCAAAAATCGCCTCAGTTTTCTTTAGCTCCTCTCAAAGCCTCAATTTAACCAAAATAAGAAACCTGAGAAATAATTATTTAAGCCCTGACGACAAAAGCTAGGGAAATACAGCCTATAATAGGCAAGATACCGTAAACAAATATTAAGAGATTCAGATTTAATGCGAGTTGCGATCGCCGGAGCAGGTTTAGCAGGTTTATCCTGTGCCAAGTATCTCGTTGATGCTGGTCATACCCCGATAATCTTAGAAAGTCGGGATGTTCTAGGTGGCAAAATTGCTGCTTGGAAAGACGAAGATGGAGATTGGTACGAGACTGGTTTACATATCTTCTTTGGGGCATATCCGAATATGCTGCAATTATTTAAAGAATTAGGGATTGAAGATCGCCTCCAGTGGAAAGAACACACGATGATCTTTAATCAGCCCACAAAACCAGGCACATATTCCCGTTTTGATTTTCCCGACCTTCCTGCCCCTATTAATGGCATGATAGCGATTTTGCGGAATAATGATATGCTCACTTGGGGGGAGAAAATTCGTTTTGGTATGGGTTTGTTACCCGCGATCGCGCGAGGTCAAGCCTATGTGGAAAAAATGGATAAATATTCCTGGTCAGAGTGGATGCAAAAATTAAACATCCCTCCTCGGATAGAAAAGGAAGTTTTTATTGCCATGTCTAAGGCGTTGAACTTCATCAACCCCGATGAAATCTCCGCTACTATTTTGCTTACCGCCTTAAACCGCTTTTTGCAGGAGAAAAATGGTTCTAAGATGGCATTTCTCGATGGTTCGCCCACAGAAAGGCTATGTCAACCCCTGGTCGATTACATCACGGAACGAGGGGGAGAGGTGCGCTTAAATGCGCCAGTCAAAGAGTTTCTTTTAGATGCAGATGGCTCAGTTAAAGGGTTCTTATTACCTGGGGGTGAAGTTATTGAGACAGACTTGTACGTTTCAGCAATGCCCGTTGATCCCTTGAAGTTAAAATTACCCCAACCTTGGCGAGAGATGGACTTCTTCAAGAAGCTAGAGGGTTTAGAGGGAGTGCCTGTAATTAACTTGCACCTCTGGTTTGATCGGAAACTGACGGATATTGATCATCTTTTATTTTCGCGATCGCCTTTATTGAGCGTTTATGCGGATATGAGTAACACCTGTAAAGAATATGCCGACCCAGATCGTTCCATGCTAGAGCTAGTTCTAGCCCCTGCCCACGACTGGATCGCTAAATCAGATGCGGAAATAGTCGAAGCCACTCTCAAAGAGCTACAAATGCTATTTCCTGACCATTTTGGCAATGAGAACCCAACTAAACTCCTGAAATATCATGTCGTAAAAACTCCCCGTTCAGTTTATAAAGCAACCCCAGGAAGGCAAGCTTGTCGTCCTGCTCAAAAAACTCCCATTACTAACTTCTATTTAGCAGGAGATTTTACCATGCAAAAATATTTAGGAAGTATGGAAGGGGCTGTACTTTCAGGAAAATTGGCAGCAGAAGTGATTACTCAAGATTATCCTCCTCAACCCCCTAATCCTGGTACAATGACTGGAAAAGTCGTTTCTACAGTTAGCTCATAAAAAAATAAAAGGGAGAACCTGTAGCGATTGGTCGTTTAAATGAGATAATGGTCAATTGATACGATGGTTGTCTCTCTTTTAAAAAGATCTGGCAATTAAACTACTGCTCAATTGAATTTCTGCGCTGAATGCTGCAATTATCTAGACCTCAATGTATGAGAACACTGGTCTCCTGTGGGGAGGCATACGAACTCTGTCGCCAAATCACAGCAAAATATTCTAAAACGTTTTATCTGGGCACTCTTTTAATGCCCAAAGAGAAAAGTAAGGCTATCTGGGCGATTTACGTTTGGTGTCGCCGTACAGATGAATTGGTTGATGGTCCGGATGCGGATTCGACAACGCCAGAAACCTTGGATTATTGGGAAGAATACCTCGAATCAATTTTTGCGGGTAATCCCATTGACGATGTTGATGTTGCCCTAGTGGATACCCTAGAGCGATATCCTTTAGCCATCGAGCCTTTCCGCGATATGATTGCTGGACAGAGGATGGATTTATCCTGCAATCGTTACGTAACTTTTGCGGAATTGGAACTCTACTGCTATCGAGTCGCAGGGACGGTGGGATTGATGTCCAATACGGTCTTGGGAATAGAACCTAATTATGGCAGTGCGCCTTGGCATAAGAAAAAATATTTACCAACAGAAGAAGCCGTTGCTTTAGGGGTGGCTAATCAGTTAACCAATATTCTGCGGGATGTGGGAGAAGATGCTGGACGGGGACGCATTTACTTACCCTTAGAAGATTTAGCTTTATTTGATTATACGGAAGAAGATCTCTTAAATAGCGTTATTGATGACCGCTGGCGAGGGTTAATGCGCTTTGAGATTCAACGGGCAAGAAAGTTTTATCGTGAGGCAGAAAGAGGAATTCGTTACTTAAATACTGATTCTCGTTGGCCTGTGTGGTCGGCTTTGATGCTATATCAAGGCATTTTAGATGTGATTGAGAAAAATGATTACGATGTTTTTAACCAACGGGCGTATGTTTCTCAACCGAAAAAGATGTTTTATCTACCTGTGGCTTGGCTAAGGGCGCAAACCCTGTGAAATAGCTAGAATGCAATTGAAGCAATAAGGTTAGATATCAATGTCTGAACAGGAATCCCAAGGGAATGTAACTGCTGAGGCGGAAAAATCGGGGCTAGGTACATTCGGTGGGGTTTATACTCCTTCTCTTCTGACCATCCTGGGCGTGATCATGTATCTGCGCTTTGGTTGGGTGGTGGGTAATGTGGGGTTGTATGGAACATTAATCATTGTTACTCTGGCAACAACGATTACCTTTTTGACCTCTCTTTCTATTTCCGCGATCGCGACCGATAAAGTTGTGCGTGTGGGAGGGGCTTATTATATGATCAGCCGTTCCTTGGGAATTGAATCAGGAGGGGCGGTAGGAATCCCTCTCTATTTTGCCCAAGCCTTATCCGTTGCCCTTTATACCATTGGTTTTGCAGAAAGTGTTTCCGCTTCTTTCCCCATTCTGGCGGATTATCAGGTTTATGTTGCCCTTGCGGTAACGATTGGGGTAGCTGTCCTTGCTATTACCTCCGCTAGTTTTGCGATTCGCGCTCAATATGTGATCATGGTCGCGATCGCGTTTTCTCTAATATCCTTAGTTTTAGGTCGTCCCTTCGAAGATACTGAGATTGAACTGTGGGGGGCGCGAGATGCCATTTCAGAACCATTTTGGACAGTTTTTGCCGTCTTCTTTCCTGCGGTAACGGGAATCATGGCAGGGGTGAATATGTCTGGGGACTTAAAAGACCCTGTTAAATCCATTCCACGCGGAACTTTAGCAGCAGTGGGGACAGGCTATGTAATTTATATGCTGTTACCAATTCTTCTTGCTGGGCGGGCTGATGCTGCAACCTTAATTGAAAATCCCCTAATTATGACCGAGATCTCGCGGTGGGGTTTTCCCATTCTCCTGGGGGTTTGGGGGGCAACTCTCAGTAGCGCGATTGGTAGTATTTTAGGTGCGCCTCGCGTTCTGCAAGCCTTAGCCAGAGACGGTATATTACCAAAATGGATGAGTATTTTAAGTCGGGGTAGTGGTCCAGATGACGAACCTCGCATTGGGACAGTCGTTACCCTGGGTATTGTTATCGCTGCGGTTACTCTGGGAGATTTAAATCTTATTGCCCCAGTTTTAACCATGTTTTTCCTTACTACCTATTTAGTTCTCAACATCTCCGCAGGGGTGGAAACCTTTTTACAGAGTCCTTCTTTCCGTCCTCAGTTCCGAGTCCATTGGGGGCTTTCTCTTTTAGGGGCAATCGGTTGTCTGGGGGTGATGTTCCTCATTAACGCCTTAGCTACGGTGATTGCAGCAATAATTGTTACTGGCATCTATCTCTGGTTGCAACGGCGAGAACTAGAAGCCACTTGGGGCGATGTCCGTCGAGGACTTTGGTTTAATATCATTCGTACAGGACTTTTTCAACTTGGTCATAATCCTGATACCAAAAACTGGCGACCCCATGTTTTAGTTCTTTCTGGCGCACCGACAAAACGTTGGTCTTTAATTGAATTAGCGGATAGTATTACTCATAATCGTGGTTTGGTTACGGTTTCTACTGTTATTCCCAAGGGTTCACGGGATATAACGCAACAGGCGAAGATGGAACTGACCATCCGCGACTACCTAGAACGCAAAGGAGTACAAGCCTTAGTTCGCATTGTCACCGCAGACAATCCCTTTGAGGGAGGACAAAAACTGATTGAGGCTTATGGCATTGGTCCTCTATTTCCGAATACGGTTATTTTAGGAGATAACGAAGAACCCTCACGACGGGATGCCTATTGTCAAATGTTAACTGCTGTTCATGAAGCGAGACGCAGTTTAGTAATTTTACGGGAGAACTCTGAACTGGGTTTTGGCAACCGTAAGCAAATTGATGTCTGGTGGGGTGGGATGCAATCCAATGGGGGCTTGATGTTGTTACTCGCTTATCTTCTCAGTTCGGAAGTAGGATGGCGCGATGCAACAATCTGCCTCAAATTAGTTGTTCCCGATGAAACCGCAGCAGCAGATGCGAGGGAAAATATGGAATCTTTAGTACAGGAGTTACGTATTGGGGGTGAGTCTCAGGTTTTAGTGGCACAAGGACGTAGTTTTGATGACATTCTTCATGAGTCTTCGGCGAAGGCTGATTTAGTTATCCTTGGTATGGCAACTCCTGGGGAAGATTATACGGAATATTATGCTGGTTTACAGGAACGTACCGCTGGACTACCAACGATCATGTTCGTCCTTGCTGCCCCTGATTTCGCCTTTGGGGAAGTGCTGACAGAAAGGTAAGGCTGTTCCTGCTATAGTTTAACTATCGGGATTATCTCTGCCACGATAGTAAACTCTTGTCCCTGCCCACTGCAATTTTTCCCTAAGAGTTTCATAGAAAGAGTAGTTTTCGCGCAGGATAATAAACTTAGCTTGACAATCTGCTGCTTTTACGGCGACTCGATGTTGAGACCAAATTGGCGTGGCGAGTACGCCATCATTCCATAGTTTTGTGTAGAGTTCATTATCTCCCAAAGTCCAAATATTGACTACTGAACCAGGGGGAATTACTAAGGAACGACTCGATAAGCTGAGGGGACAAATGGGAGTTACCGCGATCGCGTCCATACCTGGATGAATAATTGGTCCACCCGCAGAAGCATTATAACAAGTTGATCCTGTTGGTGTTGCCACCAGTAAACCATCACCATGATATTGATCAACAATCTCGCCATTGACTTCTATTTCCACCACAGAACTCGGCATTCGGTCAATACTAGCTGGTTTGATACACATCTCGTTTAGAGCCAAATAACGCTCTCCTACTGCTTCTGGATGGGTTAGCTTGCCTTGATATAACTGTGCTTCGAGCATCATTCGCTTTTGCACTGCATAGCGGTCAGATTGTAAGCGATCCCAAACCTCCTCTGTTTCTTGAAATTTTTCAAAGGGTTCAGTGAGAAATCCTAAATGTCCCCCCACGTTCACTGCTAAAATTGGGATACCTTCTGGGGCAAGGTGACGGGCAGAGGCTAAGATTGTCCCATCTCCCCCTAAAACGATGGCAAGGTCAATTGGCACAGTGCTAGAAGCAAGGAAGACAGGGTAAGGATTATCTTTTGAACCACTAGGACCAAGGAGAACTCTACAGCCTCGTTTTTCCAACTGACGGGCGCATTTATCTCCCCAGGCTTGACTTTGGCTAGACCCTGCTTTGTAAACAATAATAACTTGTTTAAGATCCACTATCTTTTTGTCCCTAGCAACTCGAATTAACTGATATCTAAACGCTCGAAATAGTTTTAGATAATGACTATAGTTTACTCGCTAGTCATTTCTACGGGCTGACTTAGAGTAATGCTTTGGACACTTTGTTCAAATTCGCTTAAACGTTCGTCAAAGGCATCTGAAGTCGTTGCATAGGTGACAATCCAGAAGGTGCTTTCATCTTGAATAATATAAAATAACTGTTTAACGGTTGCGTCTGGGGCTTCAATAGATGCGGTGATTTTTCCTGCTGGATATTCTCCCACTGTAATGGCTGAGTTGCTGTCTTCAATCGTATAAATTTGGGAGAGTTGAGTGGTAATCGCTTCTATATACTCTTCTAGGGTCGCTTCTTCTGCTTCGGTACTAGTAATATTAACGTTAGTGAGAAAGCCCTGTTGAGGTTGTTCGCTTTCAAATGCCATCAGCGCAATATCTCCAGCATTTTGTTCAATTTGCTCTACTCGTTGCTCATATTCAGGATTTATGGCTATTAAACCCTCGCGAATTTCGTCTAAGTCTGTTTCGGGATTACCACCGATATAACTGGGCGGTAGATATAAGGAGATGCCATTTCCTTGAATTAGTTGCCAATCTGCTTGGGGGGCTTCTGATTCTATTTCAGCAGAAGTGGTCGGGCTATCAGTGGGGTTGCTTTCACAACTAATCAGGAAGGTAGCGAGAACTAGACCGATAAAGACTTGTGGGAAACGTTTGTAGTTTAAATAATTCAAAATGTTGCAGGATCAATAACAAATTAAGTGACTAGGGCTAGACTAACATTGTTTCTAGTTGACTGTTGAGACTTGAGAGTATTCTGGTTGTTCTAGTAAAAATTCTGCTAAACCTAAGTAGTGAATGCCTTGGGGGGTAATTTTGAAACGACAGGGTAAGACTGTTACCCCTTTTGTTACAGCTTCTCGGAGTAATTTACCATAGGTCGGGTCAGCGCGATCGCCAGGGGCAAAAGTAGGGCAATCTTCTCGATTAATAAAGTATAAAATAATCGGATGGGCTACTTCTGTCAGTGCCATAAGTTCCCGTAAATGCTTTTGTCCGCGAGTTGTTACGGTATCGGGGAATAAAGCTAAGTTTCCTTGTACCCAGGTGGCACTTTTAACTTCTAAATAAATAGGGCGTTGGCTGTCTTCCCCCGTTAGGAGGAAATCAACACGACTTTTCTCTATCCCGTAGGGAACTTCGGGACGGATATTAGTGTATAAATCGGCAATTTCGGTAATAATTTTCTGTTCTAAAGCTAGTTTTATTACCCGATTGGGCATAGCGGTGTTGACTCCCACCCAGGTAGGCTGAGTATCATGAACCTCAATCATTTCCCAAGTATGGGCATATTTCCGCTTGGGGTTATCGCTAACAGAAACTTGAACGCGACTCCCTGGGGTACAAAGTCCTGTCATTGGTCCAGTATTGGGACAATGGGCGGTTATAGTTTCCCCTGAATCTAGTTCAATATCGGCGAGGAAACGTTTGTAACGTTTTAGTAAAGTTCCTGCTTTGAGGGAAGGGTATTGATAAACAAGATTTTCCAAATATGGTTAACTCCTTTGATTTTCTGGGCTATTGGTTTAGGTTAGAGAATTTATGAGTGTCTTTCTCCACAAGCTTTATCTGCTATAGCAGTCGGCGAAATTTTAATCTGGTATGTCATGCTTCTCTCGCAAGTCGTAAAAAGCTTTATCTAGGGCTATTCCCTTCCCTTGCTCGAATTCATCTAAACTTTTGCGAATTCCCGCCATAGACTCTAGTAACTCCATACGCTCCATTAAGTGTTGATAGCTTTCAGCATCTTGAACTACAACAGACGCTTTTCCATTGACAGTAAGCAGTATCGGTGACTGTGTTTCCTTTAAGGTGGTCAAAAATGATTTAGCACTCCGTTGAAAGTCCGACAACGGATAGATATTACGAAGGTCTAATGCCATGATTTTTGCCTATTTAATCAGATAATTACATGGTAATTCTTTGAGAATTTTTTGTCCAGCAAATCATTATATCAATAGTGAAATTTCCTCTAGTCGTGGATGATTAGTAAAATAGCGAAATATTTCGTTTTGGTGAGGAGGTTTTAAAATTGAAAATGGGTAACGATTACCAGAAAACTGGGTCTAAAGCCTCGTCCTTCTAGGACGACTTTTATATTAAACTTAAACTAAGTACGGTCGGGCAGATCGGAAAAATGCTCGTAGAGGGTAAAGAGTTCGGGGAAAATGTGCGATTAAGTTCCATGTTTTCTAGACTTTCCCGTTGAAGCGAGAATCCTCGCTCGTTTAGGACGAGGAGTGTCAAAGCTAAGGAGTAAAGGGACATGGCTGAAAAAGGTAATAGAGAAAATCAGGATAATCAGTCATGGAAAGACCGTATAACAGGAACTTGGAGTAGTACTACTAATCGGATTAGGAAGGTTTTACCCCTGGGGAAAGTCAAGGAAACGGCTACGGGTTGGTTTAATGTCAGTGAAGCTGAGGTTGCGGAAATTTTAGCGCGAGTTCGTTCGGAGTTACCGACAACGGAGGCGATTTTGGTGGGGAAACCCCAAGCAGGAAAAAGTTCGATTATTCGTGGTTTAACGGGGGTATCTGCGGAAATTATTGGACAAGGTTATCGTCCCCATACTCAACATACGGAACAATATGCTTATCCTTCTAGTGATTTACCTTTGTTACTGTTTACGGATACGGTGGGATTAGGCGAAATTTCTCAAAATACTGAGGGAATTATTGCGGAGTTGCTTGGAGATTTGCAAACCCCAAGTTCTTCCGCAAAGGTTCTCATTCTCACGATTAAAATTAATGATTTTGCAACAGATACTCTAAGAGAAGTAGCAGCAGAATTACGCCAAAAACACCCTGAGATCCCTTGTCTGCTCGCTGTTACCTGCCTTCATGAGATCTATCCTGAGCAAGTAGACCATCCACCCTATCCACCAGATTTCCTTGAAGTTGAGCGAGCTTATGAGGCAATTAAAGAAGACTTTTCGGGGCTTTACGATCGCGCTTTGATGATTGATTTTACTCTAGAGGAAGATGACTATCATCCCACTTTCTACGGCTTAGAATCTCTACGGGATAATTTAGCGGAATTACTACCAGAGGCGGAAGCAAGGGCGATTCATCAACTTTTAGATCAAGAAGTGGGACAAGAGTTAGGAAATATCTATCGGGATGTGGCGCGTCGTTATATATTAGCCTTTTCGGTGATTGCTGCGACTCTTGCTGCTGTACCTTTACCTTTTGCTACTATGCCCCTTTTGACGGCTTTACAGGTGTCGATGGTGGGGTTATTGGGTAAGTTATATGGACAGACTCTTTCTCCTTCTCAAGCGGGTGGCGTTGTTAGCGCGATCGCGGGGGGGTTTGTGGCGCAGATGCTAGGGCGCGAGTTGGTGAAATTTATTCCTGTATTGGGAAGCGCGATCGCAGCTTCTTGGGCTTCCGCTTATACTTGGGCTTTAGGGGAATCTGCTTGTGTCTATTTTGGCGATTTGATGGGGGGTAAAAAGCCTGATCCGCAAAAAATTCAAGGGGTTATGAAAGAATCGTTTCAGGCTGCGAAAGAGCGTTTTAAGGGAATGAAGTAATTATGCCCAGTGATCGCGCCAGGTGACTATTCCAGCGGAGGTTAGAATCCAACGGCGAGAAATAGTATTTTCCCGTAAGGCTTCTTGATTGGGGCGCAGGAGGGCGTATTTGTAGGTAATGGCTTTTCCCGCACTTTCGTTAAAGGGAATTTCTCCAAACCAAGTATTCTGATTGATATATTGTGAACTACCCGACGCTGATTCAAAGAATACAGCACGGGCTTCCTACCCAGAAACCAGCGTAGTAGTAGATTTCTTTCGTCCTCTATTACTACGTCTTACAGTCTGGCGATATTTGCTAGGGATTTAGAGGTCATGACTTGACTCCAAGAGGGTTGAATTTCATTCCAGATTATACCAGGAAAATATCACCTTTTCTATGATAATTCTTATAAATGCTCAAGTACAGAATAACAGCAGACAGAGGGAATTCAGTAACGCGATCGCGCTGATAAAATTCCGCTTATATTCGAGTATAATGAATTATTTATGGGGAAACGCGGGTATTATCCCCTCATCAAAGACGCAACTCTCCTAATTCACCGATTTTCTCTACAGGGATACAGCGCACCAATAGATAACAGTCACTCAACAATTATTTTATTAGTAAATAATATGCTATACAGAAACTTGCTTTGGATATTATCAATCGCCTCTTTTCTAAATATTTTTGTTGCGATACCAAGGGTACAATCTAACTGCGCTGGAGGGCTTTTTCCCCTTGAAGAAGTACAATCAAAAATGCAACAACATTGGCAAAATTTGCAGCGTCAAGAAACCTATCCTTGGGGAGAAACAAAAGTCTATGAAAGCTTACAAGATGATATTATCACCCTAGCCTCAAGTTTTGATCAGCTTCCTGGCTCAGAGAAACAAGCAGTTCTCAACTTACTACAACTCAGTTCTCAAAACTACCCACACAAGGTTTATACCCATGACGGTCGTTTACTTTCATCTGCTTATGATGGCTGTACTCGCGATCATCTTTTAACGGAGAAGGCACGTTATAGCTGGTATTATAACGATATTGGGCGTTCTCTACCTTCTGATACTCCTCGCGAAGCTTTACGGAATACTGGTAATCCATCTTGGCGCAAGGTAAATGTACTTATTACCGAAGCACAAGAGCAACCAATCCGTCATTTATTTTGGGAGAGAATGGGATACAATCAAGCGGACAAGGGTATGTGGATTGCTTGGGTTCCAGAACAGGGATATTTTGAGATTAATGTCCCAAATAACTATGATATCAAGGAATTAGATGAATTCTGGCAATTAGCCCCCAATAACAATCGCTATGTTGTCGTATCCAGTGACGGTTCATTCAGAGAAGATATTAACTGGATTTTAAACCGCGATAAAATATGATCTTGTCAAGAAAATAAGCTGTGGTAAGCTCTTTTTAACCAAAAAATAACGACTTAGCTAGAAGATTTAATTGGCTTCAATAGCGGTAATTTAAATATCAAGTTTCTTCTTTATTAAATAAATTCAAGGATAGCTTGGGCGGTTTCTTTGGGCTTTTCTAAATGGGGGACATGACCACATTTATCAATCCAGACTAGCTTACTTTGTGATATTGCGCTGACAAATCTCTCAGCGTCTTTGATTCCCAAAATCTTATCTTCCCGTCCCCAAATAATCAGTGTTGGTTGCTTTATTTCTGATAACTTGTTGGTAAATGAACCATAGCCCCCACTTTTTGTAAACGTAATTAAGGCTTTACTCCAATCAGGAGATTGTAAATGTAAAGCAGCGCAAGCTAAAGCATCTTCGTTAGCAAAACTTGGGTCACAATAAGCATTTTTGCTAATACTTTGTCTAACCTTTAAGTTGCTTAAAAAGCTTGTTGCTAAGAAGCCTACAGGGGGAATCATAAACTTACCAATCGCAGGCGGTTTAGCCATTCCTACACTATCAATTAACACTAACTTTTCTACTACTCCAGGATAGGAAAGAGTAAAATCTAAAGCAGCTGCGCCTCCCATAGAAGCCCCAACCAAAATAACTGGTTTTTTAATGAAAGTTTCCCAGAAACTATGCAAATGCAGTTTAATATTTTCAGGACTAAATTGCAGTTTCTCAACTCTTTGGGTAAAGCCAAATCCTAGTAAATCAATTGCCCAGGTTTTTCTTTGCTGTCCTAATATAGGTAAAAGACGACGAAATTCTAACAAAGAACTATCGAACCCATGTAATAACAAAATAGGCGTTTCTCCTTCTCCTATGGTTACGTAAGTTGTCTGAATTGGTTGCGAGGTGATAGGAGTAACAAGAGGGTAAGACTTTATTTGTCGCGCTAGACTAATAGAAGTTGCTTCGGTTAGGTTACGAACATCAGAGGGTAGAAAGTAGGGAAACATGAGTTACAATCAGGATAATTGACTTTGGCACTTTTCCTATTATCTCCTATTTTCTACATTTTCAGAACTTGAAAGTAAATTATTTTACTGACGATGAACAATTATTAATTCTCTCGCTAATAGGGTTTAACTATTGGTAAACCTTCGACAGGAATACTACTGATGAATTTTTGGCGAATCGCATCTAACTTAGGGATTAAATATAGACTTAGTAAGCTAAGAGGAATTGGGAGAAATGCAATTAAAATTGGAAGTTCAAATCCGATTAATACTAAAGTTAAAACTGCTAATCCTACTGCTAATATTTGGCACAAGTTCCGTATTTTGTCAATTAATAATACAGATTGACGACAACTAGGGCAATGTTTAGTATGTTTATGCCAACGATCATAAAGTTGTTGATCATTTAAAGCTTGAAAAGAAATTGTTTCTATATTTTGCCAGTCTGGTTTACCGTCAGCAAAACTATCTAGCCACTTGCGAAAAGTGACTATACCAGTATCAGCAACGGAAGGTAAAAAATAGGAATCTTGCCATGTTTTGTTTTCGGTTGATTCATTAATAGTTTGAGAGTACATCATTGCTAAATCTTGATCCCCTAACTTATAGCTAAATGAATGAATTATCCCAGTTTGTAAGTATTTAGGGAGAAGATTAAACAAGAAATTGCCTTTAGGAGTATCAGTCCCTTCTAAAACCATCATACCTATTTGCCGACAATAACCTGGCTTTGTGGGGACAAAGTATAACTGAAATAAAACAGAGCTATTATTAGTATATTCGTAAATTGTGGTGTTAGAACAGGGTGGGGTAAATTTACGAGTAGCATTCATATCTTGATTAGAGATATTGTAACCAGTATGTTTTAGCGTGAAACCTGTTTCAGCATTCATTTCTCCAGATAGATGAAACTCCTTAATAGGAATAGCTTGATCTGGGGAAAAACCAAAAGTTCCTTCGTGAAGAAATTGAGCATGGGAAGGATCAAAACTACTTTCAACAGAGACGGTATAACCGACTGGAACTTCCGCCATAGACCATTGCTGTGGGGAATTAGCAAACTTATGGCTGGGCATAGTCGCAGGATGCTTTAATTGACAATCTGCAAAGGCTGTGGGACTATTATCTAACCATACCCAAAGTAACTTTTGGTTAACTTGAGTTGGATAGGTCGTGATTCGCGATCGCGCACTATTACAAGCAGTCTCTAAAGCCTTACTATCCTCCAACATGGGGATATTCGTACATTTTCCCTCGCCATCAAAAGACCAACCGTGATGCTTACACATCAAGTCACCCTCATCATTGATTGTCCCTAAAGATAATTGGGCTAACTTATGAGGACAAATATCATCCATCACCCTCCAGTTTTCTTGCTGATCTCGCCAGATTACCAGATTCTTATTTAGTAACGTGATTGGTGTCGGATGGGATGAATCTAAATAATCTAAGGGAATTAAAGGATACCATTGCTTCGTCCAAGAAAAACTAGCTGCCATGACGAGAATTATTAAAGCAATATATTTGTCTTTATCTAAACAGGAGTCAGAATTATTTAATAAAGTGCTGCTGCCAGTTTAGCAATTAGTTATTAACTTATCTTTACGGTTGTGGAATATCAAGATCTTTACAAATTTTCTTAGCTAAGAACTCTTTTATTTCTCGATGACGAGGGACTGCACTCTTCAATTTTGTACTTGGATTCCACCAAATTGAGTGTCTTCCTCCTTCACGAAGCAATTCGCACCCATTCTCTTGAAGATGCTGTATTAACTTGTTTCGCTTCATACTGTAATCAGCACTTCTTCATAATCCTCTGCTGCTTCTCTACGGGACTCCTCACGATTTAACTCTAAAATATCTCGCAAAGCCTCGCGTAAGCTCTCAATCAGTTCTTCTCTAGTGGCTTCCTGAGCATTGACACCCTGAACTTCTTCGATCCAACCAATCCACCAATCGCCATCTTTTTTTAAAATTGCTGTAAATTGAGTATTCATTAATCACCTTCCCTTGAATGAAATTTTCATTTAAATTTGTTCCATTGGTGCAACTTTGGGGTCCATAATCTTCTTCCCTAATCCTTGGAAATTGACCGCTAAAGTCATCTTACGTCCAGACTCAAAAACATGGGTAACTTCTCCTTCGCCAAAGGTTTTGTGGAAAACGCGATCGCCAACTTCCCACTTTTGATTATATTCTTCACCTGGGCTAACTTTTCTCTCGCGCTTAGTACGATAAGACACGACAGGAGGACGAACATTAGTATCAACTAAATGTTCAGGAAGTTCTTTGAGAAACTGAGAGGGGATAGCAGGTTCGCGAGACCCCCACATATACCTTTCGCGAGTATGGGTTAAGAATAGCTGTTCTTGGGCGCGAGTGATACCCACATAACACAAACGGCGTTCTTCTTCTAACGCAATTGGATCGTCTAAAGTACGACTATGGGGAAATAAACCTTGTTCAAGTCCGTCTAGGAATACTACTGGAAATTCTAAGCCTTTAGCGGAATGGAGAGTCATTAAAGAGACTGCTTCTTGTCCTTCTTCGAGGTTATCTAAATCTGATGCGAGAGAGGCACTGGCGAGGAAACCTTCTAAGCTAGAATCTTCATAATCTTCTGCAAATTGTTGTACTGCATTATTTAACTCATTTACGTTTGCAATGCGGTTCTCTGCTTCTTCTGTTCCTTTTAATTGCAAGTCTTCCACATAGCCAGAATCTTGCATAATCCCATTGAGGATTTCCATTGCGGATAAGGTAGTTGCTTGTTCTTGGTACTTTTTGATAGTTGCAGCAAACTCATTTACTGATTTAGCAGAACGCCCAGATAAGGTACTAGCAGAAGTTTCATCACTAATTATTTCCCAAAGAGGCATTCCTAACTCTTTAGAAGCATTAACTAAGTTTTCGATAGTAGTATTTCCAATTCCGCGACGGGGAGTGTTAATAACTCGTAGCAAGCTAACAGTATCAGCAGGATTAGAAATCACTCGTAGATAAGCTAAAGCATCTTTAATTTCTTTGCGGTCATAAAACTTTAATCCCCCGACAATGATATAAGGGACTTTACCTCGTAGGACATCTTCAATAGGACGAGATTGGGCGTTAGTTCGATATAAAATTGCAAAGCTTCCCCAACCTAGTTCGGGATTCTGTTCTTTTAGTTGCAGGATTTGACCTAAGACAAACTTTGCTTCTTCAATTTCACTATCTGCTTTGTAACAATAGATTTGTTCCCCAACTCCTCTTGTGGGTTTAAGAACTTTATCAATCCGTTGGGTATTTTGGGCGATTAAATAGTTAGCAACTTCTAAAATATTTTCCCGTGAACGATAGTTTTCTTCTAATTTCACCATCGTTCTAGTATCATCATCAGCTAAGGTATCGCCAAATTGTTGCTGAAATTCTAAGAGAATTGTGAAGTCAGCCATGCGGAAGGAATAAATAGATTGATCCGCGTCACCTACTACGAAGATAGAACGCTTATCCCAATTCCAGTCTGCTTTGCGGTTTTCTCCATTAGTTGCAAGGAGGCGAATTAAATCATATTGAATACGGTTTGTATCTTGATATTCATCTACTAGGATATGACGGAATTGTTTATGCCAATAGCCGAGAATTGTCTCATTTTGTTGGAATAAGCGAGTTGGGACAAAGATTAAATCATCAAAGTCTAAGGCATTATTTGCAGCGAGTTGTGCCTGATAAGCGTCATAGATATCTGCAATTACTCGTCCGCGATAATTAGGTTGTTCTTGGGCAAAATCTTGGGGTGTTTGACCTAAGTTTTTGGCATTACTAATGGCGTAGCGAATTGTCCGAGGGTTGAATTTTTTATCGTCTAAATCAAACTCTTTGGTAACTAGATTTTTGAATATACTTTGGACATCAGATTCATCATAAATACTAAAGTTTCTTGTCCATTCGCGACCTTTTTCATCTCGGTATTTATTAATGTCAAGGCGAAGAATACGAGCAAGAAGGCTATGAAATGTGCCAACCCAAAGGGGTTTAGTATAGGTTTTATAAACTTTAGATCTTAGTCTCTTTTGTTTATCAATTGGGAGTAATTCTAAACGCTGTCCATAGGTTTCATGTGCCATTTCTTGAGCAAAAATTAGTTCAATTCGCTCTTTCATTTCTCTAGCAGCTTTATTGGTAAAGGTGACTGCTAAGATATTTTCAGGGTTAACTCGATGCTCGCGAATCAAATTAGCGATACGATAAGTTAAAGCTCTTGTTTTTCCTGAACCAGCCCCCGCCACGACAAGCAAAGGTCCGCAATAATGTTCGACCGCGAGACGTTGGGAGGGGTTAAGATGGCTAAGGAAATCAGTGGTAGCAGTCATAGTAATTAGTCGCAAGTGACCCAGAATATCAATTCTAGTTTAACCGAAATGCAACGACCTCACACAACGGTGGTGTTGGCGATGAGTGCGGATGGTAAGATTGCTGATAAAGCGCGATCGCGATCTAATTTCTCTTCTCCAACAGATCAAAAGCATTTAGAAAAACATTGCGCGATCGCGGATGCTATCATTTTTGGTGCAGGTACTCTCCGCGCCTATGGGACAACTCGCTCAATTCAAGATCCCCAGTTAATTCATCAACGCCAACAGCGTCAGCAGCCCCCTCAACCTGTGCAAATCGTAGTTTCCCCTTCAGGAAGCATTGACCCCGAAATCCCCTTCTTCCGCCAGCCTATCCCCCGTTGGTTAATTACCACCCCATCAGGAGAAGAACTTTGGCGAGGACAACCTGACAAATTTGAGCGTATCCTAATCTCCACAGAAGATCACTTAAAACTCGATTGGCGAGAAATATTCAGTCAGTTAAAACAACTGGGAATCCACCGTCTAGCAGTTTTAGGAGGAGGTCAATTAGTCGCTTCTTTAGTGGCTTTAAATTTCATAGATGAACTATGGTTAACTATTTGTCCTCTAATTTTAGGGGGAAGTATCGCCCCCACCCCCGTTGAAGGGAAGGGGTTTCTAGAGAAAAACGCCTCTAATTTAGAACTATTGAGTGTCGAAAAAGTTGCACAAGAAGTCTTTCTTCACTATCGCGTTCTAGAATCATGATATGAGGAAATATCAATCTGGATAAAACGATTCCCCCACTATGCCCTGATTTTGCCTTAGAATTGCGTTCCAAGACTGATAAGCTTGAACCCCTGCGAGAAAAGATGGAGGAATATGTTGCTAACGGTTTAAAGTTGGGTTGGTTAATTGACCGCAAAAATCGCACTGTTTCTATCCATCGACCCAATCGAGTTGTAGAGTTATTAGAAAATGCAGTAAGTCTCTCAGGTGAGGAGATACTTCCTGGGTTTGTATTGAATTTACAATTTCTTTGGGATAATTATTGAAGTTGCTTAATCATCTTGCTGAGATAGACGCTTAACTGAACTATCATTTAATAAATTATGAGCATCTTGCAGTAAAGCTGGAATAGTTTCACCATACGGACTATTTGCTAAACAAGATTTTAAATTATATTTATCTATGTTCTCTGCTTTTTCCCCAGGAAACCAATGACTTGCATTTCCAAGTAAGTTATAACGCATCTTCCCATAATCTGTTAAATCATAAGCCAAAGCGAGATTCCGTAACCAGAGAATCACAGGAATATTAACATTTCCAGGGGTTACTTCTTCAGAAGGTAAAGCAACCTGCCAATTTTTATACCAATCTTCACCAAGTTTATTAATCGCTTCTGCTTCTAGACTCTGCAAAATAGGCGGTAAAATTTCATCTACTTGATCCAATAACGGTAATACTTTTAAGTGTTCCTCAAAATCCGTTGGTTTGCTTGCACCCAAAGAAAGAGTATGAACTTGGGGATGGGATAAACAAAATAGGTCATTAAATACCATCGGACTGAGAGGTTGACACAAATCAACTAACTTCTGAGGGGGTTCGTATAATTTCCCTCCCTTATCGGAAGGACTAATAATAAATATCCCCATATCCTGACGAGTTGCTGCTTCTATCGCCTTCCAGTTGTCTTGAAAAATGTAATACCAATGGAGATTAACATAATCAAACTCGCCTGTTTCAATGGTTTTACAAATAAGTTCCGTTGAACCGTGAGTAGAAAAGCCAATAAACCTGACTTTCCCTTCTGCTTGTAGCTTCCTCGCTTCTGCTAAACAGCCCCCAGGACGAATACTCCAATCCAAAATTTCAGGGGTATTTATTCCATGTATCCCCAACAAATCGACATAATCAAGTTGGAGAAACCCTAAAGACTTGTCAAACTCTTGGCGAAACTCGCTTACATCGGGTTTAGGACTAACTTTAGTTTGAATAATTAAATCTTCTCTGGGAAACTCCGATAATACCTTTCCTAGTTGCATTTCGGAAGTTCCATATCCCCTCGCAGTCTCGATATGATTAATTCCCACTGCGATACTTTTGCGAATTGTTGCTTCTAAATTAGCTTGATTTTCCGCAGGTATTTCTTCCGCAGGGACATCTTGCCATTTATATTGATATCGCATTCCCCCACAGGAGAAAACAGGCATTTGTAGTTCTGTACGACCGAAACGGCGATATTTCATAATCTATAGCTAAATTAACGTATTTTTATGTGAATTAAGTGACAAAAAGGTATAAACTAACGCTATAATCTTTGATTTAGCTTTGGGATACATTGGTAGCGTGACCTCATCTTATTGAAGAATTGCAAAAACGAGGCTGTAGCTTTGTCACCGTAACGGAATTGTTAATGATGGAAACAGGAGAAGAGACTGAATAAAGTTTTGTACAGTTATCTCTCTCCAAATTGGTCATATAGTTTTTCTCCAATAATCAAATATTGCTCGCCTCTCTCACAGAAAATAAGCAAAAAGTTTTTTTACTATTTCTAATTCTCAAAAATAGAGGTTAAGATAGAGCATTTTTTTCAGGAAAGTAATTGACGGCGAGGGTTACTTTCTACCTGTCGCAGTTTTTCATATAACTCCTTTTCTGCTTCGCTAACTTCTTGGGGTACAGTTACCTGAATTTCTACTAACTGATCCCCTCGCTTCCCTTCAGGATTAATATAACCCTTATTAGCCAGGCGTAGAAGTTTCCCCGAAAACACTCCCTGGGGAATATTCATTTTTACCAAACCATCGAGAGTGGGGACTTCCACAGAGCCACCTAAGATGGCTTCACTGGGAGTTACTGGAACACGAGAGAAGATATCATTACCCTTTACCTCAAAAAACTGATGAGGCGCAACGCTAATTTTCAAAAATAGATCTCCCCCATCAATTCCCTGACCTCTTAAACGAATCCGTTGTCCATCCACTATCCCTGGAGGCATCTCTACCTCTAAAGAACGCCCATCTTCAAGGCGAATGCGTTCTTGTCCCCCGACATAAGCCTTTTCTAAAGGTAGGGTTAGGCGTGCTTCCACATCTCGGCGACGCTTGGGGGTTGCAGGGGGACGGTCTACGGTCACTCGACCATTAGCTGCTACGGTATAGGCTGTTTTCTTGTTCCCTGGGCGGTAGGCATCCGCAGATTGGGCATTAACCCTCACACTAGCCCTTTCTGGGGAGGGAGCGCGGACTCTAGCTTTACTAGATCGCCCTAGTAGGTCTTCAACAAAGCGATCAAAGTCACCGTATTGGCTATAGTCATCCCCACTGCGATTGAGGGGGTTTTTCTTACCCTTTTTCTGTTGCCAATAGCGACTATATTTATCGTATTCGCTCCGTTTATCTTGGTCGGAGAGAACTTCGTAGGCTTCATTAATATCTTTGAATTTATCCTCTGCGGATTTATCTTCTGGATTGAGATCAGGGTGATATTGTCTGGCGAGCTTCCGAAACGCTTGCTTAATCTCTGCGGAGGTCGTATTCCTCTCAATTCCTAAAATTTGATAGTAGTTCCGAAAGTTTTGCATAATTTATTTAATAATGAATTAAGGATTAGGAGTAATAGGTGGGAAAATCCCTAATCGCTGTCTTCACGCTGCAACCTTCATCCCTATTTTAAAACCAATCGTCATCCTCTTCATCCCAATCGTTTTCATAAGGAGCATTGTAAGGCGCAGTAGGAGCAGTGGGAGAGCGACGGCGACGATAACGGGTTTTGCCTCCATAGTCGTCTAAATCATCATTATAAGGGTCTTTTGGTAGATTTTGGGGATAACGGTTGCTATCATAGGGGGCGGGTGGTGGAGTTGCACGACGACGATCGCGTTCATCATCATCACCAATAAAGGTACGCTTAATTGAACTAAATAGATCCTCATCTTCATCTTCATACATGAGACGAATTTCTCTGTTCAACTCATACAAAGCATCTTCAATTTCTGACTGGGCGCGATCTATACCTCGCTCATCATCCCGTTTTAAACTCGCTTCCATCTCCCGAATTAGGGCTTCGATGCGGTTACGATAATAACTAGCAAACTGGCTACCAAAGTCGAGGGAGACTTCTTTCAGCTTCCGTTGGGCATTGTTGGCTAAGGTTTGGGCGCGGTTACGTTTTTCGATCTTTTCTCGGCGTTCGCGGTCAATTTGGGCATACTGTTCTGCATCGCTGATCATGCGATCTACTTCAGTTGCGCTAAGGGTTGATGCTCCCTGAATAACTATACTTTGTTCTCGTCCCGTTGTCTTATCAAGGGCTGCAACTTGCAAAATGCCATTAGCATCAATATCAAAAGAAACTTGCACCTGGGGAACACCTCTAGGCGCGGGGGGAATCCCTGTCAGTTTGAAGCGTCCCAAGGATTTATTATCAATTGCCATTTCCCGTTCCCCTTGCAGAACATGGATTTCTACTAGGGTTTGATTATTTTCACTAGTGGAGAAGATATCAGAACGACGTACGGGAATAGTGGTATTGCGAGGAATGAGCTTTTTCATCACCCCACCAATGGTTTCTAATCCCAAAGAGAGGGGGGTAACATCGAGGAGAAGAATGTCTTTGATCTCCCCTCCCAAAATTCCCGCTTGTACCGCAGCTCCAACGGCGACAACTTCATCTGGGTTAACATTTTGGTTTGGTTCTTTGCCGATAAAGCTACGTACCAAATCCTTCACAAAGGGAATACGGGTTGATCCCCCCACTAATACCACTTCATCAATTTGCACAGGGCTAATCCCAGCATCAGAAAGGGCGCGTTTGAGGGGACGACGGAGACGATTAATGAGATCTCCTGACAACTCTTCAAAACGCGATCGCGATAACTTGACCTCAATATGTTTTGGACCTTCTGCGGTCGCGGTAATAAAGGGGAGATTAATCTCCGTTTCACTCACCCCTGACAACTCAATTTTCGCCTTCTCCGCAGCTTCTGTCAGTCTTTGCAATGCTTGGCGATCGCGCCTTAGATCAACCTTCTCCTTCTCCAGAAACTCCTCTGCTAACCAATCAACAATTCGGCTATCAAAATCATTTCCCCCCAGTTGCGTATCCCCACTGGTCGCCTTCACCTCAAAAACACCATCCCCCACATCCAACAGGGAGACATCAAAAGTTCCACCACCCAAATCAAACACCAAAATAGTTTGATTACTTTTTTGCTCTAAACCATAAGCCAAAGAAGCAGCAGTTGGTTCATTAAGAATCCGTAACACCTCTAAGCCAGCAATCTTACCCGCATCCCGCGTTGCTTGGCGTTGTGAGTCATTAAAATAGGCAGGAACAGTAATTACCGCCCCCGTCACCTGTTCTCCCAACCTAATCGTTGCCTCTTCTGCCAACTTGCGCAGAATCATTGCAGATACTTCTTCTGGGGCGAATTCCTTCTTCAGTCGCGGACAGCGAATGCGAATATTACCAGTTTCCTCACGGCGAATCGTATAGGGGACACGCTTTGATTCTGGGTTTAACTCCCCATACTTGCGACCAATATAGCGTTTTGCCCCATAAAACGTATTTTGAGGATTCAAAACCGCTTGTCGTCTTGCCATTTGTCCAACTAGGAGTTCGCCATCTTTATTAAAACTGACGACAGAGGGAGTGGTTCGCATTCCCTCTGTATTAGCAATCACAACGGGTTTTCCCGCTTCCATAACTGCAACTACCGAGTTTGTTGTCCCTAAGTCGATGCCGACTACTCTACCCATTCGCGACCTTTTTCTCCTGGTGAGTTCTCGCTTTACAATACTATCTTTAATATCTTAACGCAGGGTTTCACGTCTCCAAATATTGATAATCCAAGGATTGAAAATATTTAGCCCTGATAATGAAATCCCCCTGACTTGAACAGCCAAAGGGATTTTTCTTCTCAACAATAACAGTTCGCAATTTTACGCGACCGCCATTGCTGGTGTTTCCCAACGACCAACCGCTTTCCCAATAACAGATAACTCTTCCATCAAGCGGTCAAATCTATCAGGAGTAAGAGATTGAGCGCCATCAGAAAGAGCCTTAGCAGGATTGGGGTGAACCTCAATCATCAAAGAATCACATCCCCCAGCGATTGCTGCCATTGCCATAGCTGGCACATATTCCGCCAGACCTGTCCCATGACTAGGATCGATCATAATTGGTAAGTGGGTTAAAGTGCGCAGCACAGGAATTACAGATAAATCCAAAGTATTACGAGCATAACGGCTATCAAAACCGCGTATTCCTCGCTCACACAAGATTACATTCGGGTTTCCCGCAGCTAAGACATATTCCGCTGCCATTAACCACTCATCAATTGTTGCAGAAATACCGCGCTTGAGCAAAACTGGTTTATCCTGAGCGCCAACCTTCTTAAGCAAGGAGAAATTGTGCATATTTCTTGCTCCCACTTGTAGAACATCGGCAACTTCAGAGATTTTCTCGACATCTGCCGTATCCATAACTTCAGTAATAATTCCTAATCCAGTAGCTTCTCTTGCTGCTGCGAGGAGTCCTAAAGCGCTCTCACCGTGACCTTGGAAAGAATAAGGAGAAGTCCGAGGTTTGTATGCGCCCCCTCGTAAAAACTTTGCTCCTGCTGCTTTCACTCTTTTGGCAGTCTCCACAATCATCGCTTCGTTCTCAACCGAACAAGGTCCAGAAACGAGAACGACAGGCTGATTTTCGCCAAAAATAACGTCACCATTAGGTGTCGGAACGACAATATCGCTTGCTTCACCATGACGAAACTCGCGACTTGCTCTTTTGAAAGGTTGTTCTACTCGCAAAACTTGTTCAATCCAAGGACTAATTTCTCTGATTTGAAGAGGGTCAAGAGAAGCAGTGTCTCCTACTAAGCCAATCACAACCTTATGCTTACCGACAATTTTTTCAGGAGTTAGCCCCCTTTCTTCAAATTCTTGATTGAGCATGGCTATTTCCGCTTCAGGAGAGCCAGCTTTCATTACTACGATCATCTTTAAATCCCTTATTATATATGGATAAAACTTTTTCTTTCAGGCTTTGGTGATGAGAAGTTAGCCCTGATTTTCTTTAGCTGAACGCCAAGCAGAAGTCATTCTCCCCAGGTTGGTGGTAAATTCATTCATACCCCACCAAGTCCCAACCCGACCTTCATCCCAAGATGTGGAGAGAATACCATAGGTCAGTCCGACGACACCTAAGCCAAAAAAGCCCATACTGACCAAGACAACAGCAACAGAAGGTAAGTCAAACCAATCATTGATCACAATTAGATAACTTACAACAAAACTCAACATTCCCAAAGCTGTGGGAATACCACAAAATAAAGCCATACGCTTCACCATGCGATTGCTGACGACTTCTGGAATTGCCGAGAGACTGGCTTTACTCTTAGCCGTTTGCTTCTGGCTATTTTCAAGGCTGGGTGGTGCTTTTTTAGCTAGTTTCTTTTTCTTCTGGTTAGGTTCAAAAGGTAAAGAATTTCTTTGCTCAGGAGACATAAACCTTAAGTTGTTTTTTGGCGACGAATTCCGAGCCTTGCTATTAAGGCATCATATCTTTCACTATCGTTTTTCATGAGATAGGTTAACAACCTTCTGCGACGACCAATCATTTTCAGCAACCCTAAACGAGAAGCATGATCTTTCTTGTTCTTTTTCAGGTGTTCAGTTAATTGGGAAATACGCTCAGTAAGCATAGCAACCTGAAGGTCTGATGAACCTGTATCAGTTTCATGAACTTGATATTGCTGAAGGAGTTCTTGTTTGCGCTCTTGCGTCAAAGACATAGGAATAAAAGTTAGTTAAATTAAATACAGCAATTTTTCATATTAACACTTTCTTCTTCTTGAAAGTGGATAAGAACTCAATTGTACATCAGATTATTGGCAAAATGCTAGGGAAAAGAAATCAAAAATGATTTTGCTGATCATCTCAATTAGTAGTAGTTTGGTTAACAAGAGGCAGGGGAGCTTTTGTTTTCTCACGCCGTTGTTCTAGCCATTGTTGAAGGATGATTCCTGCTGCTTTGCGGTCAATCAAGCCTTTATTACGGGAAAGAGAGATTTTTTGCGCTTTTAGTTGTTCTTCCGCTTCGCAGGATGTCAAGCGTTCATCAACAAACTCTAAAGGTAACTCTAAAGCTTTGGCAAAACGATGGGCAAGTTTTTCGGTACTTTTGGCTTGAAAACCCACTTCCCCATTGAGAGAATAGGGCATTCCGATGACAAGAAGCTGAACTTCTCGCTCTTTTACGAGAGCTTTTAGCTGTTCTACATCTTGCTGAAAGGATTTACGTTTAATCGTCGTCAGTTCCGTTGCCAGTAGCCCCAGTCCATCACAGCCAGCAACGCCAATGCGTTTACTTCCTAAATCTAAACCCAAGGCTGAGACTCTCTGATTACTCACGATTCTTCAGAAGCAGATTCTTCTGGGGGAGTACGGGGTAATTTGCCTTGGTCTGATTGGGAATTAGAAGCTTTTTTGTGGGAAATCCGCGCCTTGGAGAAGGCAACTCGCGACGGAATCGGGGTACGGGCGGGTTGAAGACCCTGGAGAACATCAGACAGTTGTAGGGACTCTAGGGTTGAGGGTTTGGTTTCGCGGAGTTTGTGCCAAACAGAACGAGACATCAAGAGGGTATGTTCGCTGCGTTGGGCTTCAATTTTATCGAGGTATTCTTCTCGCTCAGGTTGATAGTCGGCGGAGGCAAGCTGTAGGGACTGAGGAGGGGCTTTTTGGACTTCCTGTGCCATTTGGACAATTAACTCAGGGTAGAGCCAAGTATAGGCGGGGTGAACGGTTAGTTCTGCCTCGTGGGGTTGAGAGCCATCATTACAAATTTCTAAGCGGAAGTAACCAATGGCTGCTTTGCGTTGGGGTTCAAAGACGTAATATTGTACTACTTCGGTCTTACTGAAGCATTGGCGGATATTATTAATTGTGCCTTGGACTAGTCCAGTTTTGAAGTCGCGGGTACTGCGGTCGAAGACCTGACGTAGCATAGGAGGCATGGAAACTGTATCTAACTGAGAGATCAGTTGGGCATCAATATTGCTAACGGGGAGAAGGTTGGGAAGTTGGGGTTCTTTCTCGCTGAGTGTTTCTAAAGTTTCTGGTGCAATTGCCCAATAAGTAAGCTGGGCGAGGGGTTGAAAACCGTTTTGCCGATAAAGGGCAAGAGTGGCATTATTCTGAATATTAACTTCTAGAATCCAGGTGCGAGCTTCCCAAATAGTTTCAAAGCAGTGTCGCAACAGAAAAGAACCCACTTCATTTTGAGAATGGGTCAGGTTAGATTTGGCTAAAACTTTTTCAACGCGCCAAGTACTGCGAGTGCGGTTGAAGGGAGAAACTTGAATCAGCCCAAGAATTTCTGAGCCTTGTTGGGCAACGTAAAAGTCGTAATCATGTCCAATCGGATTCGGCAGGAGACTAAGAAAGTTGAGTAGCCCATACCAACGTCGATAACGTTTGAGTTGTTTGCTGAGAGTGACAGCACAGTTATCACTATCTTCAGCACAGGCTTCTGTGACTAAGTTGGTGACGGATTCTAAATCACGATGTTGCAAAGAACGGATCGTGGGTTTGTTATTCTGGGGGAATGCACTCATTTTTTGTCTTCCACAGCCTGATTGCGTCAATCAACCTTCAGGTGAGGGACACCTCATACTATAGGTTGCTACCTTTATATTAACGATTTTTCTGGAATTTTATCTTGACATTTCGTTAAATTCGCAGCAAACTACCAATTCTTGGAGAATTTTTGCATAAAGTTTTGTAAACTGTTAATTAATATTTTATTTTGTAATTGGCATCCTAAATTTGGATTTTTTACTTTGAGGAGTTTCTACTAAAGAATGAGAATGAAACAACTGGTTATGGCAGAACGGTTTGCTCTGGTGGGTCATATTGCTTCGCTAGTGTTTGGCTGGGCAGGATTATTAATTGTCTTACCTAACCCTGAATTGGTTGCTAGTCTCCCCAGTGTGGGACAGCAGGTTTTTCAGTGGTCGATGGCTGGGGGGGGTGTGGTTTATATGCTTCTGGGGACGATCGCGATCGCGCTTTACGGGATTCGTACTTTAGGGGCATGGCACTGTTTTGGGTTTATGATCCCAGCGGTGTTAATTTCGACTACTAGTGAGCTATTGGGGACAAGTACAGGCTTCCCCTTTGGTCACTATCATTACTTAAATGGCTTGGGTTACAAAATTGCTGGTTTAGTACCGTTTACTATTCCTTTATCCTGGTTCTATGTAGGCTTTTCTGCCTATGTCCTTGCTCGTGCAGGTTTGGAAAGTCGCCAAATGAGAGGTTGGCTAAAAGAGATCAGCGCGATCGCGCTCGGTTCGCTTCTCCTCACTTTCTGGGATTTTGTCCTTGATCCCGCCATGAGTCAATTAACTGTTCCTTTCTGGATTTGGGAACAACCTGGCGCATTCTTTGGTATGCCTTATCAGAACTTCGTCGGTTGGTTTGCGACAGGATTCATTTTTATGACTGTAGCAAGTTTAATCTGGCGTAAAGCCCCCGTCCCTATGCCAAGAACACAATTAGGCATCCCTCTCGCGGTTTATCTCTGTAATCTCGCGTTTGGGGCAGTTTTAAGCTTGGCTGGTGGCTTCTATATGCCTGTGGCTTTAGGCACATTACTCGGATTTATTCCTGCTTTGGTACTATATGCAATGGCACGTCCTTCTAGTCAGGAAATTGCTCTGCAACTGGAAAAGGCGACCCGTACTGAATTAGAAAGTCCTGAAACGGCAAAAGTCCCGATGGGGGTCATGTCAGAATAGGCTAAATTGTTTTCCCCTACTGCGGAAAAAAGTTAGATTTTTTCTTTACAGTGGGGGCGGACTGCTCATTCCTTGAAAGGTTAGGTATTTTGCTAGTTGAATTTTTCCCAAGCACTGAATCGGGAGGGCTTAGTTCTCTCCTGAGTTTAGAAGTTTTTAATGTTATTGCTTTTCTGTTTCTGGTACTGCAATTGCCAGCATTTTTCATTTTAATCTCACGACTTCTAAAAGGTCCGAGTCGTCGCCCGCCTGTAGAACCTTCCGCTGCGAGTTTAGAACAGTTGGGATCAGTGAGTATCGTTGTCCCCACTTTGAACGAAGCGGAACGGGTTTCTCCTTGTTTAGAAGGGTTGACTCGCCAAAGCTATGAGGTGAGGGAGATTATTATCGTTGACAGTAATTCTACTGACGGAACTCCTGAACTGGTTAAATCTGCTCAGAGTAATGATCCCCGTTTTAGACTGATTAATGATGATCCCTTACCTGCGGGTTGGGTGGGTCGTCCTTGGGCTTTACAGAATGGTTTTTGGGCAAGTAGCGAGAAAAGTGAGTGGTTTTTGGGGGTTGATGCAGATACTCAACCTCAACCTGGTTTAGTGGCTGGGTTAGTCGCGATCGCGCAAGCGGAAAAATATGATTTAATTTCTTTATCCCCGCAATTTATCCTCGAATCTCCTGGGGAGTGGTGGCTACAACCAGCTTTATTAATGACTCTGCTTTATCGTTTTGACCCAGCAGGAGTTAACCCAGATGCCCCAGAACGGGTGATGGCAAATGGACAATGCTTTTTATGTCGTCGCTCGGTTTTAGATGGGTTAGAAGGCTACAGCAGTGCAGCAGGATCATTTTGTGATGATGTCACCCTGGCGCGAAATATTGCCTCCGCAGGTTATAAAGTTGGTTTCATGGATGGGGCAAAAGTGCTGAAGGTCAGGATGTATGAAGGTTTTCAAGATACTTGGAATGGCTGGGGACGCTCTCTTGATCTCAAAGATGCTTGTTCCCCAGTTCAGCTGTGGGGAGATTTGTGGTTACTTCTTTGCACCCAAGGCTTACCTCTGTTCTTATCCCTGTTGGGATTAGGCTTATTAGGATTAGGGTTTGAGTCCACTACCTTATTCGGGTTAACAGGATTAAACTTGTTGTTGGTGTTGATTCGTTGGGCTTTATTAATCGCGATCGCGCCATCCTATGAAGGTTTAAATTTATCCTCTCCTGCTTCCTGGCTATTCTACCTCTCTCCTTTCGCAGATCCCCTAGCTGTATTGCGAATTTTCCTGTCCGCCCAGGGAAATCCAAAACAGTGGCGTGGACGAATCTACCAGTAAACTGATTAAGTTTAATATGCCAAAGTTTCGAGAGTTTCTCGCAAATAACGGCGAACTTGAGAGTCTGTAGTTGTTTTATTTAACTCTTGCTGAGAAACTTCTTGTTTCCAGCGTTGGAATCCTGAACTAGAAGCAATAGCTTGCTTGAGGCTATTCCAAACCTGTTGATTTTGGGGGTAGGCAGAAAAAGTCATAGTTGAGCTAGGCATGGATTATTCAGTAAATTCATATATCGCTACTCTTCTAGGATAACGCAGACCCTCAGATCTTTTTGCTGCAAATTACACAGTTGCAAAAGTTTTGTGAACTTTACTTAAAATTAGTCCACTACGAGAAAAGAAGGAACTTGATTAATTTTGATTCCAGGGATAGTAAAATCTTGAGCTATTTTTTCAACAGCATAGGGTTCGATTTTTTGACACTTTTCCTCCTTAGTGAGGAGGACTGCCAGGACACTGAGGGGAACTTGTAAAAAGAGGTTGCTCAGTAAAAAAGCAAAGGTAGCGACTAAGAAGCCGAGAATTCGTATTTGAGGAAAGTTAGCGGTTGCAATTGTGGCAACAGGAGCAAATTTATAGAGTTGCCAGAGAATAATTAAAAGTATAATGGGCGCGATCGCGTTAACAATTTTTTGGCGAGGTAGTTTAAATAAACTAAGTAGCTGACGTTGCTCAGAAGTTAGCTGAGTGGGGTTTAGAGCAATAATTAGCAAACTAAAAATATCAAAAGGACGCTTCCACTGCATCAGGAAAATTGGCACAATGCCGATAAGCGCAATTAACAGTAACTCAAGGCGAAAGGGTAAAAATGGCTCACCGATTGATAATCCTAGCCAGACTAATTCCAAACACAATGGTAAAACCGCTAAACCAGATAGATGAATCCACAAAAAAGGTTCAGAGCGAAAGTTAGTCATGATTTTCTCTTGTGTCTAGGATAGTTAACAAATATGCTTGCTAAAATTTTACCAAAAAAAACTGGGTC
>JBBQDV010000007.1:0-31313 GCA_038320005.1 Cyanophyceae cyanobacterium | reverse complement strand
AACCAAACCACCAATGACCTTTAGTTAGTTCCCAACTTCGCTTTATTCCTTCGACATAAAAGATAAAAGCCAGGAATAATTAACAGAGTAAAGCATATTAAGTTCTGATAACTATAAAAAGCGGTTGTCCCTGTTACCCAGTGTGAAATCAAAAATCCATAGGCTATGCTTAACATTGCTATAGAAACAACCTCTAGGTTAGAGGTGCTAATAATTAAAGAAAAGATTAAATTTGGTAAGCCAATAATGAAAACTGGAACGTAAAGCTTTCCAGCAGAAGCAAAAGTATCTTTGATAACGCTAATGGCACTAAAGCGTTTATTCTCCATATTAAATCCTGATTTATTTCCACAACTATATCAGGCTAAGGTAATTATTAAATTAATTCATATTAGTTTCTTGTCATTTCTTAATTAAGTTCGCCATAACTGTATCATTCTCCCCAACTGACCAAGCTACAAAATGTTTGGCTAGGGGTGGGGCAAAAAGTAAGGTACTGGTGAAACCTGAAAATAGATGTAAACCTGTAAAGGGTTTAATATTACCTAGATGTGGAAGGGGATTTTGACTAAAAGCAACTAAGCAAGAATGCCATTTTCCTGGTAAGTCTTGCAAAGAAGGTAGTATTTTTCCTATTTGTTTTCTTAATGCGGTTTCACTTGCGACGGAATTAACTACCTCATGGGGATTCGTTAGAACCCGACTCCATTGACCAATGATGATATGACCATCTTGGAATTGAATTGCACCTGGGTCAAGGACAGGGGGAAAGAGTTCGTTATTGGGTTCATCCCATAGGGGTTTAGTGTTTGCTTGTGTGGCTTTGTCTTCGAGGGCGAAGCGTTGGTTATCTGCGGGCATAATTAAGCTTTGCAGTTCCAGGGGAAGGGGTGGGGTTTCGATGACTTCTGCGTGGGTGAAGTAAACGGGAACGGTAATTCCAACAGAGTTTAAGAAGGAACGGCTGAAGCCTCCAGCGCAAATTACGGTGTTTTCAGCTTTGTAGGTGTTTTTTGGGGTTCTAACTCCTTCTATCCTTTCTCCTGTGTGAATGAGGTCAACAACAGCTTCAATTTCTACCTTACCTCCTTGGCGTTCCATCGCTTGTAAATAAGCTTGGGTGGTTTTGGGGGGATTGATATGACCGTGAGGTAAACGCAGTACACCAGCAATAGCTTCAGGATTTAACTGGGGTTCGAGTTCACAGGCTTGTTGGGGGTCGAGGAGTTGGGGAGGAATGGCAAAGTTTTCGGTGTAGTTTTGGGCGATTTCTTGGGGATTCGTGTCAGGGTTAATAGTCAGGAGAAGGTCTAATTCCCGAAATTCTGTGGGGGAGTCTAGTTCTGTGGATAGGTGACGATGGATATTAATGCCTTCTTGGGAGAGTTGGCGCGTGAGGGGGGATATCCCTGACCAATAGGCTAAACCTCCATAGCTGTAGCGTGTGGCGTTTTCGGCGGTGCTGTTTTGTTCGAGGAGGAGGACAGATAGCCCTTTACTGGTTAGTTCATAGCCTAATGCTGCGCCAGTTATACCCCCACCGATAATAATCCAATCAAATTGTCTCATATTCTTTCGCGATCGCGTTTAACTCTCGATGTAAATCCACACGATTAAACCAGCCGACATAACCACTATAAAGGCTTTCTCCTTCTGGGGAGCTAAGAAAAACATATTCTAAAGGTCGCCAGCTTTTCCAGATAGAAATTGTCATCCCATTCTTAAAGGTAAGATAAGGTTTTGCAGATTCGAGGTGACGGGGACTTTCATCAGTCATTCCAGGTATCTCTTGTAACCGCTTAATGAGAAGATAGACAAAGCTAAGTTCCTCTACTGGCGTGAAAACTGGATCTTCCCAAAAGTCCTTAATCACACCCACAACACTAGGATGAGTTCGGATTGCAACATGGTCAATTTCTGGTAAGCAAACAAACTTTGCACCTGCAAATCTGGTAGATTGAACTGCAACGACTCCATCCGTCCCCCTCCGATTCTTATCCCCCGTAACGACAAGAGTGGGAATTTCTTGGGCTATATCTTCGGCAATAGTACGCCGACTTTGCCCTAAGTCTCTCGCGATACCTAAACCCCAACTAAAGGGATCTACAATTCTGGCTAAGGATGCACCCCCGACTGGAGAAGCAATGAGGACAAAAGAATCAACGCGCGATCGCAATTCATGATTACGATGTAATAACTCTAGCCAGATTAGTCCTCCCATAGAATGTGCCACAATCCTAAGCGGAGTTTCGGGATATTCTTTAATAGCATCAGTAATATGTGCTTCTAAAGCATCTATCAAGGGGTGGATTCTAACCCAAGTTTTCCACCAACCGAGGGAAGGACTAATAATAATAGCATTGGGGGTAGCGAGATAATGGGCAAGTTTTGCCATTGCCATTTCCGTATCTGCCCACCCATGTTGCATACAAAGGATATAGTCTGGAGTTTCAGCCACGATTGTATTCTTACTACTCGATTGAACTTATCCTAATCGTATTTGGCAATTACCCAAATTGCGTGGATAATCCCTGGGAAATAGCCCAGGAGGGTCAAAACAATGTTAATCCAAAACTGTTTTCCAATCCCGACTTGTAGGAAGACTCCTAAAGGTGGAAGTAAAATTGCGATCAGAATACGAACAAAATCCATGATATCTCCTAATTTTAAAGTCCGTTGAACGGAGAGGGGGGGATTTGAACCCCCGGACTGCGTAAACAGTCTCACGATTTCAAGTCGTGCGCGATCGACCACTCTGCCACCTCTCCAGCTTTTTTATAATAGCAGATCCTTTGCCGTTAGCCAAAAAGAGATTAATTAATTAGCGAGGTTCTTCAGAGGCTGAGTATTCAGGAGAGGGTTTTAGCCGTTGTGGAGTAAAGAATATCTTGAGAGACAACCTCATTTTCTCCTACCCAAACTAAGGCAATTTCTTCAACTACTCCTTTTTGTAGCGTGACAATCGAGAAATTACGGAGGCGTTGACCTTCTCCTTCAATAATACGGGGAACACTCGCTGCATTGAGATAAATCGTACCTTCTGGGGAGTTACAGACTTGGGTGCGTAATCTACTCTTAGTGTGGCGTAAACGATGGTGCATGTGTCCAAAGGCTACTAAGGGAATCTCCTTTCCTAGTTCTCTTATGGGCGCGATCGCGTTCTTAAAATCTGGATCGCCAAAATCCCCTCCTTTGGGACTCCAGTCCCTTCCACAGGTGTCTTCTGGGGAATCTCCTAATCCATAGGGTCCATTGTGACCGAGTAAAATCAGAGTATCAGAATTAGTCTTTTTTGCTGCTGTTATCATCCTTGCAGTGGACTGTTCAAAGTTTTCAATCCCATAATAATTTTTATAGAACTGTCCATTTTTCCATACCTGTCCACCCCAACTAAAAGGACGACTTCCCACCACCGACAACCCCAACTCAGGAAAATCCTTTCGAGAATAACCAACATGGGCTTCTCCGAGTAAATCTAACTGTTGTTGTACCCAATCTTCCTTTTGATGATCATAGGGTGATTTCTTCCTTCCCCAATCAGAAGCCGTAAACCATGCGTCATGATTACCCATAATTGCAGCTTTGGGCAACTCTAAAGAGGCGATTTGGCGCACTACTTCAACAGATTCGTTACCAAAATCTCCCACAAAGAGGACTAAATCAACCCCCAAAAACTTAAGGGCGACTGCATCTTCTCCGTCCCATTGATCATGTATATCCCCAACAACGGCAATTTTAATCGCTTGTGTATCCATTAATTCTAAGGTTCAAAAATCGGTGCAGGTTCGGTATCATCAGATAAAGGAAACTCCATGACCTGTTTTGCAGTTTTATCTAAATTAGCGAAATGTTCTAGTACCCCAGGTTGAGACTCAGGGGTTATGGGTAACTCTAGCAAGACCGCAGCTAGATTGATATAGTTTTCAAGAGTGTGATTGCTATTGTTCGTCATTTTCATTATTTTTTAGCCAGGGGAACAATTCCTAAATTTCCCAATAAATTATCAACTTCTTGCAAAAGCCCAAAATCTTCTTTGGGTAAAGGATGGGGCTGATTTTTTTTGTTTGGTTCTAGGAAAGAAAAGGCTTGGCGAAATTCCTGGGGACTTGCCAAAATTGGTGCATCAAAATGGGCGGGAATAATGTGCTGAAAGTTCCAACTCGCAACGGTATTTGCCCACTTCAAGGTTGCTTCTGGGGCGCGGTTCAAAATTAAGGTTTGTAAGATTGGCGCAACTATTAAACGTCCCTCCCCTCTCAGGGCTTGGAAGGACTTTTTCCAGTCAGTTTGCCACTGAAAAGGGTATAAGCCGAAATAGGCTTTAGCAGAGCGATTAGGGGCTTTCCAGGCATCGCGAAATACTTCACCCCAGGATGGAGTTTTTAGGGTACTAGGGCGGAAGTAAAGGATGAATAAACAACTGCGATACCAACCCTTCTGGCGATTTTCTGGGGTATCGAGAATTGGGTCAGAAGCGCGATCGCGTCCGTGGAATAATAGAGGATAAGGATTAAGCTGGACAATATCTGGAGGAGTCTCTGGTACTCGCAGAACAGAATCGGTTACAAGTAAGGTGCGCGATCTTTTATCGTAAAAAGCAACTTCTTCAAATTGTCCTATTCCTAACTCAATATTATCGAGGATTGCATAGTTAAACTGATCTGCAAAAGGGGTTTTACGACTATCATGAGGCAAAATATGGGTGCGTTTGGGGGGAAAGCCTAACCAATTTAGGGGCAAATTAACAGGAAAACTCCATTGATAGGGCGCAACATAAATTTGCGAGTTGGGAAACTTTCTTGCAAATGGTGGGACAAAGACTTTATGTTCAATCGCAGAAGTTGTGGGTAAAATAATATACTTTACCTCCCCATGTTGGGCTTCTAACTCCCTCACTAAGCGAATACATTCAGGAGTTGGTGCAATGGGCGCATATACCAGTAGTCCCCCTTGATCGAGGCGCACAACGGTCATACGGATGGGAACGATAATATAGAAGATACCCTGAATCTGCTCAAAAGTCCAAACGCGATCGCGCACCACTTCCTGACGTAAAGTACGCCGTTGACTATAAGGATAAAGAGGTACAACGAACCAAAAGCCCCAAAAATAATCCTTAGACTTCAGCTTATTCTTCTGTTCTGATTCCTCTCCAGTTAAAGTATTTCTCATGATGTTTTAACTCAACTTGAGCGAGTTTACAGGCACATCCTCCCATGATTGTACAGTTCTCATCCTCGCAACCCAACCCTGAGATCTCTGTGCTGTAGTCAAATTCTCCTCAAAGGATTCATGACAATCGTTTGCTAAATCAGGATCACAAGAAGCGATACAAGCATGGATCATACCAGATGGATCTACTTGTTCATTTACCCAAATCATCATTTTTCTTCTCTTTTTCTACTCGCCTAACTCTATTTTGACAGTCTTGATTCAAAACAGCACTTAGCTACAGCCATTTGAAATTATTACCATGAGACTTAGTAAAAATAAGGTTAACTAAAAAAAGTCCGCCGAAGCAGACAATTCAAGCAGTTATGTCAGATTAAAACAGCAATTCAATACTGATGATTCCGTTCAGATTCGTAGTTTTTGTGCAAACAGCGTTCAAGCATCTGAATCCTGTATAAGTACATAAAACGACTAGGTTTAAAAGCCGTCTGTGTCTGCGGATTAAAGAGAGGTTGATTAAGATAATGCCATAGGGGGAGTAAAAACTTTCTAATATTTGGAGTCATGGCTATAAACTGATGTTGGGATAGGTTGTAAATAACTTCGAGGAGTAAGCAGGTAAGATTGCTTGCTTCAAATTACTTTCTTCTTTCAATTTGCCCTAAATTCAGGGAGTTATCCTAATCCTAACGGTGGAGAATTGTAAACTGGTTGATTTCTTTAGGAAACTAGACAAACAATCCTCAAGATTTCCGAATTAATTCCACTCCATCACGGTCATCTAATTCTTGGAGATACACTTTAACGACTTCTTCCTTAGCAGTGGGGAGTTTCTTCCCCGTAAAGTCAGGATGAATAGGAACTTCTCGATGTCCTCGGTCAATGAGAACGGTTAACCAAATTACGGAAGGTCTACCATAGTCAGATACTGCATTTAAAGCTGCTCTAACTGTTCGCCCTTTAAAGATAACATCATCAACTAAAACTACAACTTTACCTGTGAGGTCAAAGGGAATTTGCGTTTTTTCTGGAGTCCTCACCCCAATTTTGTCAAGATCATCGCGATAAAACGTAATATCTAAACCCCCAACAGGAACTTTGATATCTTCTAGTCGTTCAATTTCTGCTTGTAGCCGTTGCGCTAGGGGAAAGCCACGAGTATAAACACCAAGTAAAACCAGGTTTGAGAGAGTTACACACTTTTCGACAATCTGAGAGGCGAGGCGAGTAGTGGTACGGCGAATTTTGCTCTTGGAGAGAATTTCAATAGTTTGCTCAGACATTATCGCAATGAGTCACCATAGAATTAATATTTTTGCTTAGATAAGTAACAATCAGAGTCAGTCACATGACAAGAAGGCTATGTCTGAATTCTAGATAATTGCATCTTACCAAAATCTAGAAAAGTTTCTCGTTTAATCTAATATCCTTCTTTGATATCAATCTCAGTTTTTGCAATTAACTGCTACTTAAAGAAAATCAAAGCTTTTGCTGCATCTAAGTCAGAGAAACAAACTTACCCCAAGATCCGTCATCAGAAGTAAACAATTAAGAAATAAATTTAGGAGTAGTTAAAATGATAAAAACTTACTTTTGGCGATCCCCTGCTTCAGTCTTAGCTTCTCTGGTTTTACTAAGCAGTGGGACAATTCCCCTTCTAACTGCTACCCCAATTCAGGCTCAAAATTCTAACCAAGTTCCCTCTATCTTTCAGCAACCAGCTACATCAACAACTAATGCAGTTATTCCTGTCGGCACAAGAATTCCAGTGATGTCTGAGGAATCAGAAAAAATCTTGCTTAAGCGTAATGAGACAATGGCGGTGACTCTCCAAGTTGCTGCAAATATTCGCGATCGCGATGGTAGAATCTTAATCCCCTATGGCAGCGAAATAACTGGTCAACTAGAACCTACGACAAGAGGAACACGCTTTGTTGCAGAGGAATTGGTCTGGGCAAATGGTCGCACTCAGGAGATTGCAGCAACTTCTAATGCAGTTACTCGTACTGAAACCATTAATAAAGGTACAGATGTGGGTCAAATTGCCACCCGTGCAGCAATAGGTGCAGGGGCAGCAGCAGCAATTTCAGTAATAACAGGCGGAGGTTTACCAGGAACGGGAGAACTCCTCTTAGGGGCAGGACTGGGGGCTTTAAGTAGTGTATTGCTGGGAGGAGGAAATTCTGTGGAAGTCGTTTCTATTAATCCGAGTACTGACCTGGATCTTACTCTCAGTTCTCGTTTAGCTTTGAACAACTAAGCTAGAGGAGAAAAATCTGCTAATTTGCTGTGAAAAAGATGGCAAAATCGTTAAATTAACAGGAGTCCCTTCTATTAAATTATTGATAGTAGTAGGGTGAAAACTAACCTGTAAAAAATATAATATATGCATCTTTCTCGCGCTAGTGGTATATTACTCCATCCAACTTCCCTCCCTGGTCAATTCGGTATTGGTGATTTGGGACAATCTGCCTATGACTTTATTGATTTTCTCGTAGAAACCCGACAGCAGGTTTGGCAAATTTTGCCTTTAGGTCCAACGGGCTACGGTAATTCCCCTTATCTTTCTTATTCTGCTTTGGCAGGAAATCCCTTGCTGATTAGCTTAGAGTGGCTTGAAGGGGATGGTTTTCTCGAAAAATCAGATGTGGCACATTCTCCTGATTTCCCTCGCGATCGCGTTGATTATGATTGGGTTTATGATACGAAAATGCCCCTTCTCCGTAAAGCTTTTGAGAACTTTAAAGCAAAGGCATCAAAGATACAACAATCAGAATTTGAGAAATTTCGCGATCGTCATGCTAACTGGGTAGATGATTATGCCCTCTTTATGGCTCTCAAAGACGAATTTGTCGGTAAAAGCTGGAATGAATGGGATGCCCCAATTGCACACCGCGAACCAGAAGCGATGGACAAATGGCGTAATCATTTAGCAGATGACATCTATTATCAAAAGTTCTTGCAATATGAGTTCTTTAGGCAGTGGACAAGTTTGAAAAAATATGCTAATGAAAATAATGTCAATATCTTAGGTGATATTCCCATTTACGTTGCCCATGACAGTATGGCAGTTTGGGCGCACCCAGAAATTTTCTGCTTAGATGAAGAAACTGGCAAGCCTTCAATTATGGCAGGTGTTCCCCCCGATTATTTTAGCGAAACAGGACAATTGTGGGGCAACCCTGTATATAACTGGGAACGTTTACGAGAGACTGGCTTTGATTGGTGGATTCAGAGATTTGATGGCACTCTTGACTATGTAAATATTATCCGTATTGACCATTTCCGAGGCTTTGAAGCTTATTGGGCTGTGGATGGGGCTGAAACTGTTGCCACCAATGGAGAGTGGGTTAAAGCCCCTGGGGATGAGTTTTTTCAGATTTTAGGGGATAAACTTGGTAAATTGCCCATTGTGGCGGAAGATTTAGGGGTTATTACTCCTGAAGTGGAAGCGTTACGAGATAAGTATGAGTTTCCTGGGATGAAGATTCTCCAGTTTGCTTTTGATTCGGGTTCAGAGAATCCTTTCTTACCCTTCAACTATGCCTCTGACAATTTCTTGGTTTATACAGGAACTCATGATAATGATACAACAGTGGGTTGGTATGAATCGCGATCGCGCGAAGACCAAGAAAAGGTCTTAGACTACTTAGGATGTATTGAACCCGAAGGACTGCACTGGAGTCTAATTCGTATGGCAATGAGTACCCGTGCAGCCTATGCCATTATTCCCATTCAGGATATCCTGGGCTTAGGAGAAGAAGCGCGGATGAATACCCCTGGTCGTGCAAATGGTAACTGGGAATGGCGTTATACTCCCGAAATGTTAAATGGCGAAGTACGCGAAAAACTTAAAAAAATGACCCATCTCTACGGTCGTGAAGCGAAAAAGCCAGGGGAATAAATTCCCATTTTCTCATTTTTCCATCGTAAGGGCGAGGCATTGCTCATTGGTGTCAACTTAAAAGGTTAAAAACCAGACTAGCTGGGTGTAATCGTCAATCTGTCGATGGCGTAAACGCCCAGCTTTAACTAAAGCAAAAAGTCAAGCATGTTCCGTTAGATGGGGAATTCATAGTCTTATTTTTCTCCTCCCTCTGACAATGATTTTACGGAAACTCTTCTAACTCTCCTGCTTGGATGGAGAAGCTTTGGGTCGCGTTCCCTCGCCTGATTTGAACTTTCAGAGGTTGACCGACTTGGCTATTTTCCACAAGACGTTGTAGTTGGTCTGCACTGGTAATAGCTTGATTATCGATAGAAGTAACAATATCTCCTTGACGAATTCCTGCCAAGGCAGCAGGGGCATTTGGGACAACTTGCACGACTAGGACTCCGTTAATTTCAGGCAGTTTGATAGGTGCGTTTGGTTCACGGTTATTTTCCGCAGCGAGACTAGGTGTTAAGGTTAACATTCGGATTCCTAAGTAAGGATGGGTGATTTTTTCCCCCCGTGCTAATTTAGGATAAATAGCTTTGGCGGTATTAATTGGAATTGCAAAACCAATCCCCATTGCATCGGCACGAATGGCGGTATTAATCCCAATTACGTCTCCATAGTCGTTGAGAAGGGGTCCCCCTGAGTTACCTGGGTTAATTGCAGCATCGGTTTGGATAAAGTCTAAGCGTTTATCACGGATACCAACTTGCGCGCTAGAACGGTTGAGGGTGCTGACAATACCTAATGTTACGGTGTTATCGAGTCCGAGGGGGTTTCCCACCGCAATCGCCCAATCCCCTACTTCTACTGTATCTGAATCGCCTAAAGATGCTGCGGGTAAATTACGACCATTTATTTTAATAACTGCTAGGTCTGTAACAGGATCAGATCCTTGCACTTTTCCTTCAAAAGTACGCCCATCTTTGAGTAATACTGTAACTCGGTCTGCTTGATTGACCACATGGGCATTGGTCATAATAATACCACTACTATCGATCAAAAAGCCTGAACCTTGACCCCGTAGTTGCCTTTCTTCTGGCATTTGGGAAGGGAAATTATTGCCAAAGAAGTCTCGGAAAAAGGGATCGTTAAACATGGGATTAATCTCACGGGTTATGGTGCGTTCGGTGTCAATACGCACAACTGCCTGTCCCACTTTTTTCACGGCTTCGGAGACAAAGCTACGGCGAGTTACGGGGGTGTCAACTCTTTGGGCGAGTAAGGAGGTTGAGTCTGGGGTGAAGTTGGGAGGGACTGGACTGGCTTGGGTGGGTAAGATGCGAAAAATCCCAAGGGTGATAAAGGAACTGAGAAGAATCGCAATGAGGTAATGGCGTAATTGATGAGGGGGAAAAGTAGTTTTTTTCTTTTGCATAGGGTTTTAAGACATAATGTTTATTTCAATTTTATTTTCTTTGTCTGGCTTGTTTCACCATTTCAATTAGGGTCTGGTGTGCATCTTCAGAGTCTTGTAAGGTGTGGTCAAATTCAACTCGGACAGGGATTGTCTCGCCTTTGACTTGGGCTTTGAGATTCATCCCTTGGGGATCAATAGATTCCATCTGGGCGGATTCTGCTTCTGGGGTGTTGCCATATATTTTGGCATATAAGGCTACGGCTTCGGTATGATCTTCGTTCATGTGTTTACAAACGCGATCGCTGATTTGGGGAGTAAGGGGATCTGCCATATCTATTTCCTAGTATTGAAGTATTCTCACTATTAGTTTATCAGGATTTTCGAGGCGGAAAAATTGTCTGACAAAATTGCACGACTTCCGCTAAATTCTCTGTCTGCTTTAGATAATCTAGCTTAGGACGTTGAATTATAATTAACTTTACGCCTAACTCCTTCGCGACTAATCTCTTAGTCTCTTCTCCCCCTGCTTTTCCCGATGCTTTGCTAATAACAGTCGTAATTTGCCACTGTCGCCATAGGGCTTTTTCTAAGTCTGCATTGATGGGGGGACGAAAGGCAATAATGCGGTCTGCGGTGAAGCCAGAAGCTAAGGCTACTTGGAGAGAATCTATCCGAGGGAGGATGCGAGTAAATAGGGTTGCTTTTTGTTGCCAGGGCTGAAACTGAGGTAAGGTTTTATAACCGACAGTAAGCAGGACTCGCTGCTGTTGTAGATATTCCCCTCTCAGGAGGGTGGCAAAACTATCTAGTTCGAGAATATGATCGGCATTACTAGCCACTTGAGGGCGTTCGTAGCGCAAATAAGGAAGGGAGTATTCCTTTGCTGCAACCATTGCCCTTGCTGAGATTACTGTAGCGTAGGGATGGGACGCGTCGATGATGCCAATAATCTCGTTTTTGTGTAGGAAAGCTCCTAATTGGTCAAGATCCAGTTTCCCCACCCAGATTTTTATATTAAGATCCAAGGGGTAAATATTTCGTGCTGTTGTGGTTGTAACCGTTACCAGACAAGGGATATAGATGTGGGAGATGGCAGACGCGATCGCGATACTTTCCGTCGTTCCCCCGATCAACCACAAACATGAAGACATATCCTTGTGAACTACCCGACACTCACGTTTAGCGTAGAATGCGGACTTCCCAATTCATCAGCAACTGCCTCTACAGTAGTAGACTTACGCCCATACCGTTTTGGTCTTACATTGCCTCCAAGGGCAGTATCGCTGGTTCCCAACGACAATATCCGCAAGCCTTCATTTCTGATATTAATCGCAGCATTGATATCTCGGTCATGCCGTTGCCCACAATGAGAACAATCAAACATTCTGACAGATAAATCCATCTTGGCTAACTTCAGTAGTGTATTGGAGCAGAGATGAGATGACGGGAAGAACCTACCTACTTCCAGGTAGACTTTGCCGTCTTGCTCTGCCTTGTATTTGAGCATGGTTTGAAATGTCCCCCAACCTACATCGCTTATCGCTTTTGCTAGGTTGTGATTTTTGACCATGTTCTTGACTGCCAAATCTTCCACCACAATCACTTGGTTTTCGTTAACTATCTTGCGGGATAGCTTGTGAAGGAAGTCTTCTCTGACTCGTGAGATTTTAGAATGCACTTTTGCGAGTGCTTTTTTTGCTTGGGAGCGTTTGTTCGTCGTCAATTCCTTTTTACGGGAAAGCTGACGCTGCTTCCGTTTCAGGTTGCGCTCATGCTTTTTGAGATGACGAGGATTCTGAAACTTAGACCCGTCAGAAGTAACAGCAAAATCCGTCAGTCCCAAATCAATCCCAATTGCTTTGCCTTCACTGTTCGTTTTCGGCTTTTCGATTCCATCATCTAGCAGCAATGAAGCATAGTAGCAACCATCAGGCATTCTCGATAGGGTGACAGTTTTAAGTTTCTTCCCCTCGGTTTCTCGATGATTTTTTGCCTTAACTATCCCTAATTTGCCAGGAAATTTAATCTCAGAGTCGCTGAGAATTTTAATGTTTGCAGGGAATTGAATTGATTGACGACCATGCCGATTCTTAAAGGTGGGATAACTTGTCCGACCGTCAAAGAAGTTAATAAATGCCTGAGATAGGTTTAGCACAGAGGACTGAAGGCATTGAGAATAACATCCTTTCAGCCATTCATATTCTTGCTTCCAAATCGGAATCATTTTTTTCATGTCGTAGGCAGACACGCCTTTACCCGTCTCCTTATATGTTGTGGACATAGTTGAGAGAGACTGATTCCAAACCCAACGTACACATCCAAATGCTTGTGCTAGATGTGCTTGCTGTTCATGAGTGGGATAAATTCTGACCTTGACTGCCTTTAACATGACTCAAATTTATCACACTTTTACGACCATAGTAAGAGAATATTTCCAATTCTCGAAACTTTTTCGTTTCGTTGTTGGTATCTTCCTTGTTGGCTTCGCTAATTTGGTCAGATACCACTCCTCAAATCACTCGCATTCATCCCGACACTTATCTTTCAGATAAAGTGCGGGGCTTCTGCTACTTCAGCTAAAAATTAACCTTTCAAAGCTTTCTGGAAATTACGGCGATAAGACTTATTTGCCAAAATCAAAGCAGGCCATAGTAAAGATAAACGGATGCGATTACTTGCACTTTTTTCAAAATTGGTACGACCAAATCCGCTCCAAAACTTCCAAGCCCCGAAACCATAAGCTCCAAGTAAGACGACCACAACTAAAACTTGCATTTAATTCACCCTTAACTAAATAATTAGAATTTTTGAGCGTTCCTATCCTTATTCTATTCTTTCGTTTTAATTTTACCAATTAGGTTTATTCGCAGCAAAATAATTATTGCCTCATCTGCCTAACTGTAGAGGTTTCTCCTGAATAACTATATCAAACATCATGAATTATCATAGACATGGTAATTTGATCGAATTACTCAATTTGATCAACGATTCTAAATAGGCTTAACCATATAATAAGCGAAGATACAGTGAAAGGGTTGTAAACTCATAGTTACAGACCTATTTAAAGAAAATACTAAGGAGAATTTATGCGCGCAGTCTTAATGGCTGGTGGTTCAGGAACTAGACTTAGACCTCTAACCTGTGACTTACCCAAGCCAATGGTTCCAATCCTCAACCGCCCTATCTCTGAACATATTATCAATCTGCTCAAGCGACATGGCATTAACGAAGTAATTGCTACCCTCTACTACCTTCCTGACATCATGCGGGACTACTTCCAAGATGGGAGTAATTTTGGCGTACAAATGACCTACGCAGTAGAAGAAGAACAAGCTCTAGGAACTGCTGGATGTGTAAAAAACGTTTCCGAACTTCTAGACGAAACCTTTCTGGTCATTAGTGGTGATGGTATTACCGACTTCGATTTACAAAAAGCAATCAGATTTCATAAGGAAAAAAAATCAAAAGCAACTTTAGTTCTAACTCGTGTTCCTAATCCCATCGAATTTGGCGTAGTCATCACAGACAAAGATGACAAAATCATTCGCTTTTTAGAAAAACCTTCTAGTAGTGAAATCTTTTCTGATACCATCAACACTGGCACATATATTCTTGAGCCAGAGGTTCTTGACTATCTCCCAGAAAACGAAGAATCTGACTTTTCTAAGGACTTGTTTCCTACACTCCTTGAAAAAGGCGAACCAATGTATGGTTATGTTGCTGAGGGCTACTGGTGCGATGTGGGTCACTTAGAAGCCTATCGACAAGCCCAATATGATATCTTAAACGGCAAAGTAGTCAGTGATATTGATTATGAGGAAAAATCTCCTGGAATCTGGATTGGAGAAGACACTCACATTGATCCTACAGTTAAAATTGAACCTCCAGTCCTTATTGGTAGTAACTGTCGCATTGGAGCGGGGACTCACCTAACCCCAGGAACAGTTATTGGTGACAATGTTACCATCGGTGCAGACGCAGATCTTGAGCGTCCCATTATTTGGAACGGTGTAACCATTGGAGATGATGCTAACCTTCAAGCCTGTGTCATCTCTAGAGGAACTCATATTGGTCGTCGCGCCCAGATTCTAGAAGGAGCAGTAATTGGCGCATTAACGACTGTGGGAGAAGAAGCTCAAGTTAGCCCTGGGGTAAGAGTATGGCCAAGTAAAACAATTGAATCTGGCGCAATTTTAAATATCAACTTAATCTGGGGTAGTATGGCTCAACGCAATTTATTCGGACAACAAGGAGTCTCAGGACTAGCAAATATCGACATTACGCCCGAGTTTGCAGTTAAGTTAGGAACAGCTTATGGTTCTACCCTACCATTAGGAGCAAAGGTTAGTGTTTCCCGTGACCAGCGTAGTATTTCGCGCATGGTTAGTCGGGCTTTGATTGCTGGCTTGATGTCCACAGGTATCCAGATTCAAAATCTAGAAGCAACTGCGATTCCTGTAGCTCGGACTATGGCTCCTATGGGGGTAGTTGGAGGTATTCATGTCCGCTTACACCCAGATCGTCCTGATTCAATTTTAATTGAGTTTTTAGACGAAAAGGGTATTAATATTTCCAAAGCCAAGCAAAAGAAAATTGAAGGGGCTTATTTCAAGGAAGACTTACGCCGAGTCCCGATTCCTGAAATTGGTAATGTAACTTATCCGAGCCAAGTTTTAGAAGTTTATAGCGATACCTTCGAGAAAAACCTCAATGTGGAAGCAATCCGCAATAGTGGCGCGAAGGTTGTTATTGATTATGTTTATGCAGTTTCTGGAGCGATTTTACCGCGATTATTAGGTAAATTTGGTTGTGATGCTGTTGTTCTTAATGCCAGTTTAGGACAAAGTGCAGTTTCGGGTGATGAGCGAGAGGGACTATTAAACCAACTCGGTCAGGTGGTTGAAGCCTTGCGAGCCAGTATGGGAGTCCAGGTTGCTGCGAATGGGGAGCAATTTATTCTCGTTGATGAAGCAGGGTTAGCAATTAGAGGGGAATTACTCACTGCTTTGATGGTACATCTGATGATGACCGCCCAGCCTCGCAGTACTGTTGTTGTTCCAGTCCAAGCCTCTAGCGCGATTGAACAAATTGCTCGTCGTCATGATGGTAATGTGATTCGCACTAAAGCTAATCCCACTGCTCTGATGGAAGCTTGCCAATCTGACCCCAGTGTTATCCTTGGTGGTAGTGGTGAGATGGGCTTTATTTTCCCAGAACTTCACCCAGGTTTCGATGCTATGTATGCAGTCGCAAAAATCATTGAGATGTTAACCATGCAAGAACGTTCCCTTGCTGAAGTCCGCAATGACCTTCCTCGCGTTTGTCATCGTAGTTATAGTATGCGTTGTCCTTGGACAATTAAAGGGGCTTTGATGCGCCATCTGGTTGAGACTAATCCTCCCGAAAATCTTGAATTAATTGACGGGGTAAAAATTGCTGAACCTCAGAGTGATGATTGGATTTTGATTCTTCCTGATGCGGGTGAGCCTTTGGTTCATATTTACGCTAATAGTGAAGACCGTGAGTGGGTAGATAAGGCTTTACGGAAGTATCGTTCCGATGTGCAAGAATTTATTGACCAAGAACAAGGGGTAGAATCCGCTAATGTTTAATTACTTTTGCTAACTTTCTTAGCCTTGGTGCGGAGACGTAGATTGCTACGTTTCTGCACTTTTTCTTGTTTATTCAAGTACGCCCATTCTAAAATAATTAATTAAGGACTCAAGGAGAATTTTTATAAAATGAATAGCTTTGTTTTAATGGCTCGGATTGTGCGTACTCCTGAAATTCGCTATACCCAGGATAACCAAATGCCTTTAGCTCAGATGATTGTGGAGTTTGAATCGATAAAGTCTGAAGATCCTCCGACAACGCTTAAGGTTGTTGGTTGGGGTAAGTTAGCAGACGAAATCAAGGAAAATTATCGAGAAGGCGATCGCGTTATTCTTGAAGGTCGTCTTACTATGAATGTTATTGAACATCCTGAAGGCTATAAAGAAAAAAAGGCTGAACTAACTGCTTCTAGAGTTCATAAAATTGGCGCAGATTCTAACTATACTCCTGCTCCTGCTTCTACTACTTCTCCGAGTAATGTTGTTGCTTTTGATAGTTATTCTTCGCCAACAAGTAACAATGAGACGAAGACGGAATCTGAACCTTTCCCTGAGCAGCCCTCGACTGCTCCTGCACAAGAAACTCCCCCTGACGGTAATAAAAACCTTGATGATATTCCTTTCCTTCGTCCTGTTAGCCCCAGAAGCCCAGAGAGTGACCTTCTTGACCCTTGGGAGTTAGCAGCGAATCAACCTGGATTGTGGTTACAGGGTAATGGAATGCTTTGGGATTAGTGAGAGGGTGATGGGGTGAGAAGGTGATGGGGTGATGGGTCAAGAGAAGAGTAGGATAACAACTTGTAGACAACCGATAATAAAACCTAGAAGTCCCCCCAGGTTGACAATTGCTTGTAACTCGCTTTTGACAATCCCCTGAATCATTTCCTCTAACTCTTCGGGGGGTGTCCCCTTTACCCGATCTGCGATAACCTGATCAATAGCTAAAATGGGAATAACTTTAGCAACAATTGTTTCAATTTCTTCTTCTAAATAGCGGTCTAAAAGTAAAGCTAGTTCCTGACTTACCACTTCTAGAGAGGTATTAAGAGCAGCAGAGTTGCGTAGTCTTCCAATTAAAAGAGTCGCGAGATTTTTCCAATCGACGGATTCCCCTAAGTTTTCGAGAAAGCTCCCTCCTCTAGATTTAATATACTTACGGACGTTCTCCCCAGTGGTTTTGCGAAGTTGACGAACGGTAGAAACGGGAAGATTTTGTAATGATAAGTCTTTTAACCAGAACCGCAAACGATCGCGAATTTCTAAAGAAAGAATCAATTCTTCAATTCTCGCATTAGCTACTTCCCTTTCATCTAGACAGAAAGCACGCAGACGAGTTAAAGTATTTCGTAAACCGAGTAAGTTCGCCACGACCCAATAAGTTCCACTAGTCTTTTCACGGAATCGCTCATCAATAATTTGAATATTGCGATCGCTTAAGAACTCAATAATTGCTTGGCGAATTGTATTGGGAGGTAAAACTGACTGGGTAAACCAATCGGAGAGATTTTTTGCTTGAGCGTCTGTAAGCTGGAAATCTAGTAAGACTTGATCAAATATTTGATTAATTTGGTCTTCTAAAAAGTCCTCCCGACGTGCTAAAACTTTCAAGAGCCGAGGTAAGGATTGTCCTACTAGGTCTTGTAATATCTCCCCTAAGATGCTCGCTGTTTTTTGTTCTTTATCCGCCTTAATTTGCTCTAGAGCTAGTTGTAGCAGCCAAAAAATTGCTCCTTGTACTCGCTCTAAATTCAGTAAACGCTTTGTGAGCTTCTGAATCTCTGAGGGGGTTAGGAGTGACCCCATAATTGTAGCTGCGATGCGTTCTGCGAGACGTGCTTGATTACGGGGAATTAAGCCAGGGGTAAAAGGAAGCTTCTTTTTGCCAATATATAAAGGTTTATAAGGGCGAAATAGCATCTTGATGGCTAAATCATTAGTGAAATAGCCGATAATACTCCCCGCAATGGGGGGAATTAGAAATAACCAGAGGGATGATAAATCAATCAACGGTAATTAGTTAGGAGTAAACATCAGGAGGTAGGGAGAGGGAGATGGGGAGAGGGGGAGAGGATGACTAATAAAGTTGCTAAAATCCCCCTATTCTCAATTCTCAATTCTCCCATTATGTAAGAGTCGTTAGTTTTTTGTGATTACTAAAATTCCCATCATCTCCAACGCTATCGCATAATGAGTCGCTTGGGCAAATCCTGCTTCATAAGCTAATTTTACTTGTTCTGTTCCAATGGGAAAACGTTCCACACTAGGAGCAATATAATCATATTCTGATTTTACTCCTAATCTCTCGGCAGTGGGAACAACTAAGGTTTTTAAATACCACTCTTGAAACTGCGTTATATAAGGCTGACTTGGGCGATGAAAGTCTAAAATTGCAGCTTTCGCACCTGGTTTTAAAACTCGATGTAACTCTTGTAAACAAAGGGGAATATCAACAACATTGCGCAGACCATAGCCCATTGTGGCGCAATCAAAGCTATTATCCTCGAAAGGAAGTTTGAGAACATCAGCCTCTACCCATTCTAAGTTCTGTTGAGAGTAATTAGTTTTTGTTTGCGCGATCGCGAGCAGTTCGCAACTAAAATCTACCCCAATAACTCGACCATCTCCCACTTCTTTGGCGAGTAAGCGCGTTAAATCACCACTTCCACAACATAAGTCTAAGGCTACATCTCCAAGCTGAGGATTTGCCCATTTAATGGTCATTCCCTTCCAAATATGATGTTGTCCAAAACTCAACCAGTTATTCATCTGGTCATATACTGGCGCAATGCGATTAAATAGCGTCTGAACGTTAGAGTTAGTCAAAATCTCACTTAAAAATCAAATTGTAATCATTGCTAAAGCAACTTGTTGTACTGCTAAATGAATAAGTTTCAGTTCATCTTCGCTTAATGTTGGTGATTGCTGCCATTGTAAAGAAAGAAGCGCTAAAGTTTTATTGCGGTAGTTAACAGGAACAACTAAGTGCATCTGTAAATCTGTTGCTTCATAAGCTTCTCCCCTTTCTGGGTAAGGTGTAGAGCTAGATTTTACCCAAATATGAGATTCTCCTGTAATAATTACTTTAGAAGTGAGAGGGTCATTTTCCAAAGAGATCAGTAGTTTATCTTTTCCGCGATAAATCCCTTTATCTTCCGTAAGTTGTTTCTCCTCCACTTCTTGCAAAATACAGACCTCAGCAAGAAAACTTTTCCCAAATGCCTGAGCAATCTGTTCTATATAATCCGCCGTTGAACTAGAATGTTGAGCAGTCCGCAAAATCGTCGCCATCAGTTCAGTTTGTTCCTGCGCCCGATAGAGATTTTCCGCCCGTTGTTTGAGCATATTGTAACTGACGGAAGCCCTATCAACCACAGTTCTCAATTCATTTGGATCCCAAGGTTTTGTAATATATTTATAAACCTGTCCAGAATTAATTGCATCTACCAAGTCTTCCACATCCGTAAAGCCAGTGAGGATAATGCGAACCGTGTCAGGGAAATCAGGAACTGTTTTGCTGAGAAATTCTGTTCCTTTCATTTCTGGCATCCGTTGGTCAGAAATAATTACCGCAACTTCCCCTTCTTGTTTTAAGATCTCTAAAGCATCTTTTCCACTTTCAGCCTTAAGCACTTGAAACTGTCGTCGAAAAGTGCGGTATAGCAAATCTAGATTATCGGGTTCATCATCAACAACCAAGAGTTTCGGCTTTATTTTTCGCTCTAAGCTTTTCAACTGACTGTTAATGATATCTAAATTGGCAAAATTAAGTTCCATAATTCAATAATGACTTCCCGATTTGCGATAATGAACTGCGGTTAAACCTTTAGAGAATGTGTTACCTTGCTTTGTCGTAGCATAAATTAACCAATGATCCCCACATTCTAGGCGTTGTTCAACTTTGCACTCCAGGTAAGCGAGAGATTCTTTGAGAATAGGACTACCATTTTCAGCGGTTTCTGTTTCCACCCCAACAAAGCGGTCTTCCCCAGGGGAAAAGGGTTTCAGGAAGTGTTTCATCATCCCTAAATGCTTACCTTCTTCTAAGATATTGAGGACAAATTGACTTCCTGAAGGTAATAAAGATTCAATAGCTCTTTCTTTCGCTACTGCAATGGTAAGTCCAGGAGGATTAAAGGTAGCTTGGGAAACCCAAGAAGCAAGCATAGCACTTCTGAGGTCATTTCGCTGAGTAGTAACGATACACATTGAACCGACAATGCGCCCCACTGCTTGTTCTGTACGGGCGGTTTGGGAGTCGCTACCCCCACTGCGAGATTTGGTTTGAGAACGCTTCTGTGTTTTCTTCAGGGCTTGAGCAAAATCTGTTCCTGCTTCTTCACAGGTTTTCAGGGTGTGGTCCGTGGGCTTGAATTTAACTCGAATCGGGTCGAAACCGAAGCGATAACCAGCATCGGTGAGTTTGTTCTCTAAAAGGTCGATTCCTTCTCCACTCCAACCGAAAGAACCGAATACTCCTGCTAATTTAGTGCTTTTACCGTGGGAAAGGATAATTCCTAATGCGGTTTGAATTGGGGTGGGGGCGTGTCCACTAATGGTGGGAGTGCCAATAATAAAGCCGTCTGCTTTCTCTACGGCGGTCTGGATGTCCTCTGGGTCTGCCATTTCACAATTAATGGACTCAACCCCAACTCCAGCTTTTGTCACCCCTCTGGCGATGGCTTGGGCGAGGGTGGCGGTGTTACCGTAGGCGGAGGCGTAAAGTAAGGCGACATTGATTTTTTGCTCTTGTTGAGCTTTGAGCCATTTATGATAAGACTGGGTTAGTTCTGTTAAGCCATAGCGAACTAAAGAACCATGACCTGGGGCATAAAGTCGGGAGGGTTTAGCGGTTATCTTTTCTAAGGCGGTTTCAATTTGCCTTGCATGGGGAGCCATGAGACAATCGAAGTAGTAACGGCGGTCTTCGAGGAAAATACGCCACCCTTCATCAAAAACTTGGTCGCTACAGACGTGCGACCCAAAGAGTTTGTCGCTAAAGAGGACTTCGCTTTCAGGGTCATAGGTGCAGAGTTGGTCTGGGAAGCGAGGGTTGGGGGTGGGGATAAATTCGAGGTTGTGTCCCTGTCCTAAGTCGAGGCTTTCTTCGCCTTTGATAACTTTGATATTGAGGTCTTGGTCTGCAAGGAGATTGCGGAGCGCGATCGCGCCAGGATTGGAGCAGACTATAGTAAGATCAGGAGCTAGTTCTAGTAGGGCTTTGAGGGTGACACTACGATTGGGATTGACATGACCCAAGATGAGATAGTCAATCTCTTTGGGGTCAAGGCGTTCTTGGAGGGCGGTGAGGAAGATTTCACTAAAAGATTCCCCAGGGGGGTCAAATAGAGCAGTTTTATCCCCTTGAATTAGATAGGAATTAGCAGTTGTTCCTTTTTGCAGTGCGTATTCTATTTCAAATTTTAGACGATCCCAAGTGCGCGATCGCATTACCATCGTTTCCGCAGCGATGGGGAGAACCTGGACATCCCGTTTATTAGTATCTGGCATAGATTTTATTCTTACTATAACTTCAAGTCGGGCTTTCTCCTCCCTAGTTCCCCGTCGTTTTAGCTTTTTAGCTGAGGAGGGAACAGCCCTGATTTGTTCCCGTGGGAGGATGATTTATTTCCTTTTATTAGAACTTTGTGATCAAGATCATCTCAAAAGCGGGAACACATTACTGAAAAAAATCTTCTTATTAAAGATAATGTAGATTAGATCTACGAACCTAGATCATAAGCGTAGTGATAGGAGGACAGACAAATGTGGGAGAGACTAACATTAGCTAGTACAGTAACATTTCTGCTTTACATATTTTTACAGTTTGGCGGTAACTCAGCAACCCCTAATTTAGTTTTAGAAGAATCTCTCGAACAGCCATCAGTGATTAGTTTCCTTTTAGCAAAACATTAAGCTGTGGAAACTTTATTTTATGGAAATGCTGGAAAAAGTCGGAGCAAATAATCATCTACTCCGACTAAACTTAACCTGAACTCAGTTAGAAAAATTACGCTTCATCTAAAGCTGAGATTCCAGGTAACTCTTTCCCTTCGAGTAACTCTAAACTTGCACCGCCTCCAGTAGAGATATGACTCATTTGTTCCGCAACACCAACTTTCTCAACCGCTGCAACGGAATCACCACCACCGATAATGGTAGAAACGCCTTTTGGAGTCAAGCCAGCTAAAGTATGGGCAATAGTTTCAGTTCCAACTGCAAATTTATCAAATTCAAATACGCCCATTGGACCATTCCAGATGACAGTTTTGCAATCTGCAAGAGCGTCATTAAAGGTTTTAATAGAGTCAGGACCAATATCTAAGCCCATCCAACCATCGGGGATATCATTAACGCTGACAGTTTTAGCGTTAGCATCGGGGGCAAACTTATCCGCTATTACCACATCAGTGGGAAGAAGTAAAGCAACGCCTTTTTCTTTCGCTTTGGCTTCTAAAGATTTCGCTAACTCAAGCTTGTCTTCTTCTACCAAGGAATTACCAACACCAATTCCTCGCGCTTTCAAGAAGGTGAAAATCATCCCACCACCGAGAAGCAACTTATCACACTTGTCAAGCAGGGTTTCAATAACACCAATTTTACTAGAAACTTTAGAACCACCAATAATCGCAGCTAAAGGTCTTTGAGGTTCTTCAATCGCGCCTTTTAAATATTCGAGTTCTTTTTCAATTAGATAACCAGCGACACAAGGGCTAAGGTAATGAGTTACGCCTTCTGTAGAAGCATGGGCGCGGTGTGCAGTACCAAAAGCATCATTAACGTATAAATCAGCATTAGCTGCTAATTTTTTCGCAAATTCAGGGTCATTCTTTTCTTCCCCTGCTTGGAAACGGAGATTTTCTAAGAGGGCGACTTGACCTTCTTGGAGACTATTAATGGTTGCTGTCACTTCATCCCCAACAGAATCGCTACACATGGTTACTTTTTGACCGAGTAACTCAGAGAGACGTTCAGCAACAGGAGTTAGGCGCAGCTTTTCTTTAACTTCTCCTTTCGGACGACCCATGTGGCTACAGAGAACGACCTTAGCTTTTTTTTCCACTAAAGCTTTAATCGTGGGTAAAGCTGCCCGAATCCTAGTATCATCGCTGATTGTACCATTCTCCTCAAGGGGAACATTAAAATCAGCGCGGACTAAGACTCGTTTCCCCGATAAATCAGATTCTGATAAATTTGCTACTGTTTTCTTGGACATATTTAAATTAACCTCCTAATAAGTATTGAATAAATGTATTCTTGGCTCAAAACAATAAATACGAACCTATTTGCGATTTTGTGCTAAATTAATTCTACTTGTAAACTGCTTAATTTCAAAGCAACTGTTGACTGTTTCATGCCTCTTTATCTTGTTGCAACTCCCATCGGTAATCTTGAAGATATGACGTTTCGGGGAGTGCGAATTCTCAAGGATGTTGATTTAATTGCAGCAGAAGATACCCGTCATACTGGAAAGCTACTACAACACTTTGAGGTTAAAACTCCTCAGATTAGCTACCACCAACATAACGCTAGTCAGCGTGTACCAGAGTTGGTATCTCGTTTAAAGGGTGGTGAAAGTATTGCTTTGGTGACGGATGCAGGAATGCCAGGGGTTTCTGATCCAGGATATGAGCTAGTATGCGCTTGTGTGACCGCAGAAGTGGCGGTAATTCCCATTCCTGGGGCGACCGCAGTGATAACCGCTTTAGCAGCAGCAGGGCTACCGACAGACAGATTCGTGTTTGAGGGCTTTTTACCCCTGAAAGGGAAGGAAAGGAAGTCGCGTCTAGAAGCATTACGCCATGAAACTCGCACTTTTATCTTTTATGAAGCCCCCCATCGCTTACAGCGAACTCTGACAGATTTGCAGGAGATTGTGGAAGGGGAACGGGCTATTGTGTTAGCGAGGGAGTTGACGAAGATTCATGAGGAATTTTGGCGAGGGACTTTAGAAGAGGGGATTCAGCATTATCAACAAACTCAGCCCAGGGGAGAGTTCACCGTATTGGTCGCTGGCGTGGAAAACCCTCAGCTTACTTTGTCTGAAGGGGAGATTAAGGAACAGTTGCAAGATTTATTAAGGCAAGGTATGTCGCGATCGCAAGCTAGTCGAGAGTTAGCGGAACTAACGGCTTTATCTCGTCGGCAAATCTATCAGTTGACCTTGGAAAATGAGGATTGATATTAATAGAGTAATTCAACTACAGCTTCCGCAGTAGCAGGGGCGAGGAGTACACCGTTGCGATAGTGTCCTGTGGCGAGGATGATTTGAGGATAATTGGGTAACTGTTGGATGACAGGGGCGGAACGACCTTCAGGACGGGGGCGTTTTCCTGACCAAGTTTCTAGAACTTGTGCTTTAGCTAGATCTGGACAAAGCGCGATCGCGTTCTCCCTTAACGCCAATAATAAACCCTCTTGAGCAATAACAACATCTTCCTCATCAGGAAATTCCACCGTCGCCCCAACCCAATATTCCCCCGCACCTAAAGGCACAATATGAATATCATTACCAGTAAGTACAGGTTGAAATTGACTATTACCTAAGCCATTAGGAAGTTTTACCCGTAAAGCTTGACCTAAAACAGGACGCAGATGCAAAGGTTCGTAGTCCTTCACTAAAGCCATTGACCCTAAACCTGCACTGAGAACAAGTTGGTCATAACTAAATATCCCCTCAGTGGTATCTAGCTGCACCTGGGAAGCTGTTGGTGTAATCTTTTTAACCTCCACCCCAAAACGGCAAGTTAACCCCTGGATTTGGGCAGCCTTAACCAGAGATTCCGTAAGAATCGTGGGATTTACCTGACGGTCTTGGGGGGAATATATGGCCCCCACAACCTGCTCATTTTCAATCTGAGGGCATTCTTGGCGTAGTTTAGTAGTATCCCATAATTCCAGTTGCCAACTTGCCTCTGCTCGTTTCTGGATTAGCTTCTCCCACCGTTCTTGGTCTTCTAAATCAAAGCGCAACAGGACTATCCCCTGGCGATTGTAGGGAATAGTTACTTCAGTCACGGTTTCCAGTTCAGCAATCAAGCTATCGTAACCGCGCATACTGGCTTGACGGAATCGCCACGCTCGACCCTTCGTTTTACGACTAATGACCCCCATCAGCACCCCCAGAGCAGCCCCTGTAGAGCCAGAAGCAGGAAAATGACGGTCAAAGATGGTAACTTCTACACCGTCAATTTTACTCAATTGGAACGCGATCGCGCTACCGACAATTCCAGAGCCAATAATCGCTACAGATTTCATGTAGATTGGGTAACTTCAGAAACTAAGCTTAAAAAGGTTTCAATATCAATAACTACTTCCTTATAGTTTTCCAGAGCAGTAGAATATTGACTTTCTTTAGCTGCTGCATCAATGTGATTGAGATGACCAGAGATCTCTTTTGCGAGTTCTCTTACGCTTTCTTCGTCTCGGGTTAGAACAGTCCGCGCGATAGAACTCATATCACGACGTAACTCTCCCAAAGGTCCATGAATAAAGCTTTGTACATTATTCCAGTCACGTTTTTGGATCAGTTTACCAAGTCTCGGTAACTCTTCTTGCATTTCTGCAATTGGTGCAGAATAACGTCCAATTTCGGCTACTAAGTTTGGGGTATAAGTCGGGGGAGTCGCAACGGTAGGATTACCACAACTCACCAGTAGGGTGGTAATACAGACTAAAAGTAAAGATAAGATTGAACGAAGGTATTTCATGATACTCCTTGTATATAAACTGACAACTAATCCAGTTTAGGCAAAAACTGTGCAGTTTCACACTGCTTGACGACGGAAAAAGTTAATAACACTGGGCGCAATTTCTTTTGACCAGTGTTCTTGGGGGTAATGTTTGGCTTCTTCTAGTTCCACTAATTCAACGTTACTAGCTTCTGCAAGGGTGCGAACGGGGGTATAATCGAGCCAAGGATCTGCCATTCCCCAAATAATTTGAGTAGGTTTCTCCCATTGCTGAAGACCAGTTTGAATATCTGTAATCGTTTTCGGAAGTTGTAATCTTTTCACTACGGTCATGAAAGCCCGTCCCGCAGCAGAAGATTTTAAATAGGGTTTACGATATATTGCTAAATTCCCCTCAGCAATTTCATAGCCAGTTCCCCCTTCTAAAATGCGTTCTGCGAGTAAGGGGTCTTGGGTTAACATATCTCCCACAAAAGGTATTTTGACCTGGCTGAGTTTCCAGGGGAGTTTATCTTTCGGGGAAAGGGGAGTATTGAGAATAACCAAACGGTCAATACGGTCAGGGTTTTGTAAAGCATACTGTAAACCAACTGAACCCAGGAATCCCTGCACAATAAGATGAAACTGTTCTAATTCTAAGGCTTCGATCAATGCTTCTAAGCCTTGGAGGTAAGCTTTGGGAGTATAAGCAAACTCTCCCTTCTCTGGTTTAGCAGAAAAACCAAATCCCATCCAGTCGGGCGCGATCGCGCGAAACCCATTTCCCCCTAATTCTGGCATCAAATCACACCAACTCAGGCTTTGAGAAGGTAATCCATGTAAAAGTAAAACTGCTTTTTCCCCGACCTCATTCTGGGGAACTACCTCCCGATAGAACCAATTTAAGCCATTAACCTCGATATTATTTTCTGTAACTTTCACGTTTTGCTGATTTTCTCTAAAGAACTTCACCCATCCTCCCATACGAAGGAAGAAGAACTCCCTCAATCCTTCTCTCAACTGCTAAAATTTAGTTACTTGTTCAGCTAAATCACCTACGCCAAAATGATTGATCCTTATGGAGAAGAAGACTTACGCAGACTTTCTAATTTCTTCTATCTAATTCCTGTTTTAGGTTTTTTTCCTGCTCTTTGGACACTCTATTGTCGCCAAGGAAATCGGGAACAACAACGCTTAAGCCGTTTATCTGTTACCCTTGCTTTATTGTGGCTTCTTGCTTATAGTAGCTTTATTACAGCAACAGGAAATGATTCGGGAATATTGACAATTCGTCTTTTATATGGATCTGCTTTATTGACTTCTGGCTATTTTTTAACTTGTTTTGCTTTAATGGTGCGATTGTGGCAAAGGAAATCCCTGAATTTACCAGGTTTAACAGCACTTTCCGAGGGAATTGTGCGAAAAAATTTGTCAGAATAGTGTTCACTTAAACAGAAAAAAATAGGTTTAATTTCCCTAACCTATTGACAAAATGAAAAAAAGCCACAAAATTGAATTAGCAAAATTCTGACGATTTCCAGATTGGACAGAAAATGCCTGAAGGATAAGGATAAATATAATTGTGATTGCGCGATTTGTAAAAACTAATTAGCTGTTCCCTAGTGGTCAATTACTGCTATTCTTTTGTGTGAGGAAATCTGTGCCAGCTCCAAGAAATTTTCAAAAACGTATCCCTAAAGCCTATATTCCAGCCGTGAAAGTCGGGAGAAAACGCGGATCAAACCGAGGTTCTCATGGGCGTTGGCTATTTATCTGGTTTGCCTTAACTGGCGTTGCAATGGTTTCTGCGACCGCTGGAGCGTTACTGGCAATGTCAATTAATGTCAATCCTTTACGACAAGCAGAATTGAACCCCCAGGAAGAAGAAATTTTCAATCGTCAGGGCGAGACAATTTCTCGCAGTACCTTACGCTTACCCGAACTAACTCGACCTGTTCATATCTTACTGATGGGGACAGATAAAGTTGAAGGAGGTAGATCAGGAGACTCTTTTTCTGGACTTTCGGATACAATGCTGTTGCTTCGCTTTGCGCCTGAAACAAGTCAAGTAAGCGTACTTTCTATTCCTCGCGACACTCGCGCCCAAATCCCTGATCATGGCATCAATAAGGTTAATTCAGCTAATATTCTTGGCGGTCCTGCTTTAGCAGCAAAAACTGTTAGTAATTTACTCGAAGATGTCCCGATTGATCGGTATGTACGAGTTAATCTTGATGGTGTCGAACAGCTAATTGATGCTTTGGGAGGGGTGACAATCCACGTTCCCAATGACATGAAATATACGGATCAAACTCAAGGTCTTTATATTGATCTCAAAGAAGGGAAACAACATCTCAATGGCGACCAAGCTCTCCAATTTTTACGCTTCCGCTATGACAGTTATGGGGATATTGGACGGGTACAGCGACAACAGATGATGATGAGGGCTTTAGTCGATCAAGCTCTTCAACCGAGTATTGTGGTTAAGATTCCCAAAATTTTATCAGTTATTCAATCTAACTTAGACACAAACTTAAGTGTTGAAGAATTAGTGGCTTTAGTGGGCTTTTCAACCCAAATCGACCGTGAGCAAGTGCAACTGTTGATGCTTCCAGGTGACTTTAACGGTACGGGACGAGATGAGGTCAGCTATTGGCTACCCAACCGTAGCAAAACTCGTGAGATGATGGCACAGCATTTCGATCAAGGCTATGTTGAAATGAGTGAAAGTGAGCCAGCTAATCAAAGAATTGCTATTCAATATAGTAGGGAAAACACGGAAGAACTTAATAAGTTAGTAGCTAAACTCAGAGATGGGGGTTATGGCAATGTCTATGTAGATCACAATTGGGGTAAATCTGTTGAGGTTACTCGCGTCGTCGCTCAAGGTGGAAGTGAACGCAGTGCGCGGGAGGTGCAAGCCTTGATTGGATTAGGGGAAGTTCGGGTTGAAAGTACGGGAGTGTTACAATCTGATGTCACAATTCAAATTGGACGAGATTGGCGACTTTGATAGATCCCTGTTTCCGTTGTAGAGTAGGATTAAAAACGAAACTTTTAGCAAGTAAGCGATGATCCATAAACCTCCAGCCGGTGCAAGGGACTTATTTCCCCTCGAAGTTGTGCAGAAACGCTGGATTAATGACCGTGTGCATGAGGTATTTCAGCGTTGGGGATACCAACGTATTGTAACTTCTACTTTAGAGCATTTAGATACTCTCATCGCAGGGGGAGCTATTGATCCAGCTACAGTTATTCAAGTTCAAAATACAGAAGAAGGTCTTTTAGGATTACGGTCTGAGTTGACTGCTTCTATCGCTAGAGCCTCTGTGACGCGCATGGCAGGGGATAGTTACCCTCAAAGGCTCTGTTACCGTTCTAATGTCTTTCGCCGTCCTTCTAGCTCCCATCAGGGGGGACAGGTGGAGTTCCATCAGTCGGGGGTGGAGTTATTAGGAATTGGGGGTGTTTTAGCGGATGTAGAGGTTTTGTTGCTTTTGGCGGAGTGTGTGAACCGTCTGGAACTTCCTAAATGGCATCTTTTGTTCGGTGAGGTGGGTTTAACGCGATCTCTCCTTGCTCCTTTTCCTGAAGAAGTGCGGGCTAAGGTTCGGTATTGTTTGGCAAATTTAGATCGGGTGATGTTAGCACAACTTCCCCTGTCAACGGAGCTAGGAGAACGGGCTTTATTGCTATTTGATTTGCGCGGTAAGCCAGAAGACGTTTTACAAAAAATAGCCCCTTTAGAGCTTGATGCAGAGGGGAAAGAGCGGATTAATAATCTCAAGTCTTTGATTGATTTGCTCAGTGAAAGTCATCCCGAACCTTTACCAATGGTTTTGGATTTAAGCTTGATGCAAACGATTGATTACTATACGGGGATTGTTTTTGATGTAATTGGTTATACGGAAACGGAGAAACTTTTGTTGGGACAGGGGGGACGCTACGATCAATTGTTGGAACTCTATGATCCTCAAGGTAAGTCTTATCCAGGGATTGGCTTTGCGCTTAATATTGAGGATTTACATGCTTGTTTGCTGACAAAAGAGAGTTTACCTCAAGAAGCTCCTCGTAGTGATTGGTTAGTTATTCCTAAAACTCCTGATGCACAAAAGTCCGCTTTTGTCTATGCTCAAACTTTAAGAAATTCTGCTAATTTGCTGCGGGTAGAAGTGGAGTTGACAGCGCGATCGCGCTCCGATATTCTTGCTTATAGTCATGATAGACGGATCTCTCATTTAGCTTGGGTCAGTGGGGACGGTACAGTAGAGATAGAGGTGCTATGATCCAAATTGCGCCTGTATTGTATTGATGAGATAAGAAGGAAAAAATATGCCCCATACGATTGTGACAGAAGTTTGTGAAGGCGTTGCGGATTGTGTTGAAGCTTGTCCCGTCGCTTGTATCCATCCTGGTGAGGGCAAAAATCAGCAAGGGACGGATTGGTATTGGATCGATTTTGATGTCTGCATTGATTGTGGCATTTGTATCCAGGTTTGTCCCGTTGAGGGTGCAATTTTGCCAGAGGAACGTCCTGAGTTACAAGCGATAAACGGATAGATATTGAGCCAATAAAATCTTAGAATATAATCCCTGTGATTCGATATGGAAGTTGCTAAACAACCCCCCGAAATTTTACTAGAAGTCGAAGCTGTTCATGCTGGTTATGTACAGGATTTAAATATTCTACAGGGGATTAATTTTCGTATTTCTCCAGGGGAGTTGGTTGCAGTTATTGGTCCTAATGGTGCAGGGAAATCTACTCTCGCTAAGGCGATTTTTGGCTTACTGACCCCCAATCAAGGCAAAATTATCTTTAAAGGTAAAAATATTGTCGGCTTAAAACCGAATCAAATTGTTGAGCGAGGAATGTGTTATGTTCCCCAAATTTCTAATGTATTTCCTTCTCTATCTGTTGATGAAAATTTAGAAATGGGAGCATATATCTTAGGGGGATCTCTGCGCCAGTTAAAGGACAAAATCTATACAATGTTTCCTGCTTTAAGCAAACGTCGCCGTCAAAGTGCAGGAACTCTCTCTGGGGGTGAAAGACAGATGTTAGCAATGGGACGGGCGTTAATGCTTGATCCTGATTTGCTGATTTTAGATGAACCTTCCGCAGCTTTATCTCCTATTTTAGTTAATGATGTCTTTGCCCAAATTAAGGCGATTAATGAGAATGGAAAGGCGATTATGCTAGTTGAGCAAAATGCTAAAAAAGCTTTAGCTATGGCGGATCGAGGTTATGTTCTGGAAAATGGGCGCGATCGTTTTGAGGGGGTCGGGGCGGATTTGCTTAATGATCCCAAGGTGGGTGAGTTGTATTTGGGTGTAACGGGGGCGAGGTGATGGGGTTCTAGGGTGCTGAGTTTAGATTTTACCAGTTGAGATTGAGGGGGTGATAGGGTGATGGGGTGAATTTATTAGAGTTTGACGCTTCTCCCACAACTATCAAATATATATGACATATATTATCTCACTCCCCCTCTCCCACTCCCCCACTCCCACTCCCCCACTCCCCCACTCCCCTACTCGATAGATTCGTAACTCCAGGGAAAGGTTTT
>JBBQDV010000006.1:0-32564 GCA_038320005.1 Cyanophyceae cyanobacterium | reverse complement strand
TGGAACCACTCCGAACCATCCCGAACTCGGCTGTGAAACGCGGTAGCGGTGAAGATACTTGGGGGGCGACCCCCTGGAACAATAGCTCGATGCCAAGTTTATCTTGACAAGAACCCTCCTCTTTTTTCTAAGTGGGGGGTTTTTGCTTGTTACTTTTTAACGGTTATCCTCACTCCAAAAATACTCTAGAGTCGAGTTAGGATAGGAGTAGAGATAAGTTTTATTGAGTAATATTTAACACATGGTATCGAAAGTACAAAAAACAGACCAAGAATGGAAAGAGCAGCTTACTCCTGAGCAGTTTAAAGTAACTCGTAAGCAAGGAACAGAACGCGCTTTCAGTGGAAAGTACCACGATGAGAAGGAAGCAGGTACTTATAAATGTGTTTGCTGTGGTAACGAACTATTTTCTTCCGAGACTAAATTTGATTCTGGTACGGGTTGGCCTAGTTACTATGCTCCTCTTCAGCAAAATAGTGTGGAGGAGAAAACTGATAGAACTTTGTTTATGACTCGAACTGAAGTCCTCTGTTCTCAGTGTGACGCTCATTTAGGTCACGTCTTTGATGATGGTCCTCAGCCAACTGGAAAGCGTTATTGTATGAATTCCGCTTCCCTTGATTTTGAACCAAAAGCTTGATTCGTCTAATTACGCCATAAATCCCTTAATCCATTTTGACACTTTCCTGACTGGTTTACTGCTAGTTCCCAAGAATCGTAAGGTTCAGTGTAACAGCTTCTTTCCCTTACAGGTTGAAAAAATGGCATATCTTCATCATATTCTGTCATAACTTCAGAGGTGGTAGTAGTTTCTTCCGCCTCTAGTTGCGATTGATCTAGGTAAAGTTCATAACCTTGGGTAATTATTTCTCCTTTAAAGAAGTCTGCAAGCTTTTTTACCGCAGTATTTATTTCTCTAGTTGAGATTGTAGAAGTTTCTGCTACTAAGACTGATGAAGGTTGAGAGTTTTCGATAGACGGTTGATATTGATAGGTGGCTGTAGGCGATGGATGCTGATTTTGTTTTATCTCTGGGGTATGAGTAATAGCTTGTTTCGTCGGAGTATAGGGGTCTAGATTGGCTTCTGGTTGCTTGAATTCCGATTGGGGAATATCTTTGGCTACTTTTCCAGGTTCACTAACCTTAGCTACTTTCATTGTGACTTTAACTTTTTGATCCCAAGCCTGTTCAAAGGCTGCTTCAATATTGGGAATTTTATTCTGGTGGAGTTGGTAAAGTTTTTGGGAGTTAATTCCAATCAAAGCAATTCCACTTTCAACATCAAAATTGAGTAAACAGCATTGTTGCTGTACTAAGGCTTTTGTTGTCGGTGGTTGGAGTAAACCTAGTACCTTTTGCCAAATTTGTTCAATTCGGTTTCCTGTATTAGAAATCGGGGTGGGATTGGGAGTAGAGACAGAAATTTCTTCTCTAGGATTAGCTTGAGATTGGGAGGGAATAGTTTCTATTTGTGATTTGGGTTCAGGTTCGCGATTCGATGTGGGTGGTTCTTGTTTCTGTTGAGGTGTTACCTCTGAAATTGCATGGGGTGAAGATTGGATAAGTTGGGTTTTGGGTGTAGTTGCGGTCAGAGTTGGAACGATAACTTGTGCGGAGGGCAGTAAGCCTAATAAGGTAACTTCTAACCACAAACGTGGTTGGGTGGTATGCTTTATCTGATTTTCACTGTCTTTTAGATGCTTTTGTCCATGAAGAATACGACTTTTATGCCATGTTTCTGTTTTGGCAATTTGACAGAGTTTTTCCCAGGTTGGTTGAGTGAGGGCGACCATGTCTCCGCGATTAGGGACGGTTTTAGCAATAAGAAGATCTCGATAAAAACTGGCGAGGTTCTGTAGGACGATTAGGGGTTCTCGACCGCGATCCATAAGTTGGCGACATTGCAGGAGAAGGGATTCACTATCATCTGCTTCAATTGCGGTTAAGATTGCGAGTAGATTCTGTTCTGGTACTGCTCCGACTAAGTCCCAAACGCTTTCTACGGTAATTGTTGAGGGGAGAAGGCTAAGTTGATCTAGGAGGCTTTCTGCGTCCCTTAATCCGCCGTTGGCAATTTGTCCGACTAGGGCGATCGCGCTCTGTTCAATAGCAATATTTTCTTTTTCCGCAATATATTTAAGATGGGCTGTCATCTCCGCCAGGGCAATTCGACGAAAATCAAAGCGTTGACAGCGAGAAATAATCGTCGGTAATACCCTCTGAGGATCAGTTGTAGCGAGAATGAAAACGACCCTATCTGGGGGTTCTTCTAGGGTTTTTAACAAAGCGTTAAAGGCTGCTGTACTGAGCATATGACATTCATCAATGACATAGACTTTATGACGACACTGCACAGGTGCGAACTGTGCTTTCTCGATAATCTCGCGAATATTGTCAACGCCTGTATTACTGGCTGCGTCAATCTCAACAATATCTAGGGCTGAACCATTGGCGATCGCGCGACAGACTTCACACACCCCACAAGGATTTGGAGTTGGCTGCTCACTAGCAAGGCAGTTAAGAGATTTTGATAAGATCCTCGCACTGGAAGTTTTCCCTGTCCCCCTCGGTCCAGTAAATAGATATGCGGGTACAATCCGTTGAGTCTCGATGGCACTGGTCAAAGTTGTCGCGATCGCGTTTTGACCCACTAACTGGGAAAAAGTTTGGGGACGGTATTTATGATGAAGTGGCTCGTAGGACATAGTTTCTGGAGGGATAGGGATCTAAGCTGCTAACAACCTCGATTGCTCAACCTCTATTTTAAGACTCTAACCGAGATTTATAATTTTTGCTGAAAGGAATAAAATCTTTGATCCCGCTTCGATCCCAGTAATGTCAGGAAACCCTGATATGTCGATCCCCGATCAGCTTGCAAATTCGTTAACAAGCCCCAAATTCATGCTTTTACCCCTTGACCAAAACCAGGGATCTCTTGTTATATAGGAACAGAAGAGGGCGATCCCAAGAAATCATGATTTGATGACATTGAGAAAAGCACTCATTCAATTAATTGTATAGAGCGATTTTTAAAGCTGAATTCAGTAAATTGTGGTATCCAATCTAGAAGCACAATTCTGAACAGCCAAGGTAAGAAAAATAAATTTTTCATGTTTCGGGCTTATCTGTCTTACCAAAACTAAATTACTGATTGCCCACTACTATTGAAACGCTTGGAGACACGATTTTATGGCAAAAGAACGCCTACCCCTAGAGGAAATGACCCTACGGCAACTCCGAAAGGTTGCCAGCAAATACAATATTTCCCGTTACAGCCGAATGCGGAAAGCTCAACTCCTGGCTGAAATTCTCAAAGTTGAACGCTCTCAACCCTTTTCCCCTACCCCGTCTTTAGCAAAGGAGGCACAAGAAACCGTGGAAGCAGCAAAGTTTGAACTTGGTCAAGAAGATCTTACTGGAGGTGATTTAGCTTCTGTTGATGAAGGACTTGCGGATTTACCCGAAGGTTATGGCGAAAGTCGCATTGTCCTGATGCCCCGTGATCCACAGTGGTCTTATATTTATTGGGATATCCCTAATGATCATAAGGAAGAGTTGCGCCGTCAGGGAGGACAGCAGCTTGCGCTGCGCTTATATGATGTCACTGCTTTAAACCTTGAATACCAAAGCCCTCACAATGTGCAGGAGTATCCCTGTGATGAGATGGCGAGAGAATGGTATTTACCTATGCCTGTTAGCGATCGCGATTATGTTGCCGACATTGGTTATCGCTGTCCCGATGGTCGCTGGCTTATTTTAGCTCGTTCTGCCCCCGTTCGTGTCCCTCCTGTTTATCCTTCCGACTGGATTGAAGATCACTTCATTACTGTAGATTGGGAAGAAGATTTAGGAAGTAAAACTGTTTTTGAACTTGTTCCTCCAAGCGAACGCATGGGGAATGGTACGGAAGCAGGGTTAGGATCTACCACTGGTAAAGGTACGGGTACAGGGAATCCTATCTACGAGGAAATTTTTGGCATGGCGAAATCTGCTGAATCCCAAAGAGTTGCAGGTTCAATGTTTGGTTCAATGCACCAAGTTCCTGTTCACGAAGAAGCTATTAGTTCCTATGTTTTTCCTTCTGGGGTTGGGATGTGGGCTTTACCCACCGCTTCTGGCGTAAATATGTCTGGTGTGGGTATGTCTGGTGCAGGTTTTGCAGGAGAAGTCCCGATCACGCCTCGCCAATTCTGGTTAGTGGCTGATGCGGAGTTAATTGTCTATGGTGCGACTGAACCTGATGCGAAGGTGACAATTGGCGATCGCGAAATTAAACTCAACCCTGATGGCACTTTCCGCTTCCAGATGTCTTTCCAAGATGGTTTAATTGACTATCCGATTAAGGCGGTTGCGATAGATGGGGAACAAACCCGTTCTATCCAAATGAAGTTTACTCGCGAAACTCCTTCTCGCAATACAAATACCAAAGAGGAAGCTGTTCCTGAGTGGTTTTAGACTGATTTAATTAAGTTAACGCTAGGGGTGCAAATATTGCACCCTTTTTTCATGAGGGAGATTTAATGGGACTTGAACAAAATACAAAGGTGTTCATTGTTATTTACTAGATCTGACTAAGTTCTTGTAGTAGCTGCTCTGGGGTCAAAATACGGAGGATTTTTTGGGAAAAATCCTTGGTGTTACGAGTAACGATGGCTTCTAGCTGGGTTTGGAGAGCGGTATGATACTGGATATCATCTTCAAAGTCTTTATAATGTTCTTTTAATGCAGATTGAATGGTGTTAGCATCAACAGTTGCGACCTGACAGAGATTTACGAGTCGGGCTAAAAATTGTAATGTCCACTCTTTACCTCTGGGTTTGTTGAGGATATAAAAAAGGTCGGTGAAGGTAGATGCGCTAATATAGCCATCAATTTGTTTTTGTTCGATGAGGGCAAAAATTTCGTCAGCGAGGTCGTAGAAGGGCTGGCGGATTAGGGCATAGTCAAGGATAATGTTTGTATCCAGCAGGATTTTCACAGGCTATATTTCTCTGCGAGATAGTCTGCTTTTGCTTGGTCGGGGTCAAACTTTGGGTTAACGGGTTCGACTTGTTGTAGTAAGTCTTTAAAGGTTTGGGTACGGTATTGGACTTGGGATTGATTTTGTTTGATGATTTCTTGGCTAAGTTTGATTTGGTCGGATGGAGGAAGTTGTTGAACAAGGTGAAGGATTTGCTCAAAGGTTAAGGAAGATTGGTAGGTTTTTTGTGTCATGGTTATTCAGCTAAAGTCCACCAAGCTAGGGCGTAGGGTTGAACCTCTTCATTTACTTGTTGGCGATAATGAACACGAATTTTATAACGTCCTGTTTCAGGAACTTGACAAAATATATGTTCTACACTGTCTTCTGCACTTCTAGACGCACAGATACGACTACTGAAATCATCACTATCGACAGGTAAAAGATAAACATCAAGATTATTCAAACCGCGATCGCGAAAAGTCTCGTTAAGATCATATTGTTTATTATCATTTGTATCCTCAAGTTCGACAAGGCGATTCCAAGCAAGGGTTATCGCAGCAAAACTATTAGCCTTGAGAGGTTCTTCAATAATATACTCTTGATCACTTTGGGGAGTAATCTTATGATAATCCCATCCCATTGCAGGGACTAAATCATCAGGATTCCATTGTCCAGCACTAAACTGTTCATAGGAACGAAAAGCATTAAGATGTCCTGTACCCATTTGAATATCGAGGGGAATATTCTCATTCTGGTAGGCATCTGACTCTAACCAAGTACGATTATCCTTACTGAAGATGGTGCGATCCATTCCTAAGTAATTCCCATCTCCCGTATCCGCTACTTTATCAGCCCCATTTAGTAATATAGCTTTCATCACTTCCTGCTGACGGGAATCTATACTCCAATCACTTCTGTTTGCGACAATTTCGCGATCGCCATATTCTTGTAACAAAGCCACAGTAGCGGTAAGATGAGGCGCAGCAAAGCTTGTCCCACTAACTGGAACTTGCTTCCCTTCGAGATCCAAAACCTTGATTTGGCTTCCTGGGGCGACTAAACTAATTGCACGACGTTTACCCGTATTAATTTCTTGAGCAACTAGACCGCTTCCAATTCCTTCTGGTTCAGCACTGAGGTTAGCAAAGTCAACTTTTTGAAAGCTACCATTTTGAAACGTTGTGTAAGCGATACTGATGCCGTTATAGTTATCTGTGGGAATCGGAATACCCCCGTTTCCCTGATTTCCCGCGATCGCGTAGAGGACATTATGAACTCTTGCTGACCAATCTACACATTGAGTTAAAAGGGCATTACCATCAAGCTTGGCATTGACACGAGGATCGCGCTGTAAGGACTCTCCAAAGCTATAGTTAATCGCCCGTACATCTCCCCCATTTTGGAGGGCTATATGCTGAGTAGAGAGGCATTGATGAGGCTGTCCAATCCGTTCGAGAGAACCCACCGCAGCGGAATAAAGTCTTGCATCAGGGGCGACTCCTAGTAGTTGTTTATCCTGACTAATCATCACTGTTGCTACCATATCCGCATGTTCATCTACCTGCATATTAGCTTCCGCCTCGCGATCGCGAAAGAAAACACCAGCAATATTCATAGCCCGATTCCAGCCAGAGATTTTATCTAAACCAAATTTAGCTGGTCTACCAATTTCTACCTGACCAATGGCAATTTTACGACCTGTGAGATTATAAGGAGAAGCGTGTAATCGTTGGGCATTAATGCCTAGTTCTCCCACTGAAGTATCTAAGGCTAAGACAGGGTTTAGTAAGAGAGAAAAAATCAGTCCCCCTAACAACCAGGCTATTCTTCGTTTTATCTTTTTTGCTATAACGCTTTTCAAATCGTCATTACCCAAACTAATATGCTTTTATTTTAGCTTTAGCAAAGCTTAATTTTTCCTATCCCCTTTTTTAGCATTTCCAGTAAATGGTTTATCTCCTCCTGAGATGAAGATGGTGTAATGGAAAACATCCTAGATTTTTATCAGAAAAATGCAAAATTTTGTTAAAATGGACACAAATCAAAAAGTCGTCAAAGAGAACACAAATCATGACCAACAGCACATCCACCAAGCCAATTGTAATCTCCCCCTCAATTCTTTCAGCCGATTTTAGCCGTTTAGGTGAAGACATCAAAGCAGTTGATGCTGCGGGTGCTGATTGGATTCATGTAGATGTGATGGACGGTCGGTTTGTCCCTAATATTACCATTGGTCCAATGATTGTTCAGGCAATTCGTCCTTTGACTAAAAAGCCTTTGGATGTTCATTTAATGATTGTTGAACCAGAAAAATATGTTGAAGATTTTGCCAAAGCAGGAGCAGATATTATCTCTGTTCATGCAGAACACAACGCTTCTCCTCACCTTCACAGAACTTTAGGACAAATTAGAGAATTAGGTAAACAAGCTGGAGTTGTCCTCAATCCTGGTACTCCTTTGGAATTAATTGAATATTGTCTCGAACTCTGTGACTTGATTTTGATTATGAGTGTTAACCCTGGTTTTGGCGGACAAAGCTTTATTCCTGGTGTTGTTCCCAAAATTCGCGCCCTCCGCAAGATGTGTGATGAGCGAGGACTTGACCCCTGGATTGAAGTGGATGGTGGTCTGAAGCCTGAAAATACTTGGAATGTCTTAGAAGCAGGAGCAAATGCGATTGTTGCTGGTTCTGCGGTCTTTAAGGCTAATGACTATGCTGAAGCAATTGAAGGGATTCGTAACAGTAAGCGTCCAGCGAATAAGAAGTTAGTAACTGCTTAATCTTGAAATAGTTTAAATATTTAGAGGGGGCTTTTGACTATTTTTTTAGTCTTCCCCTGTTTTTTTTGCTGAGACTTATTTGATGCTTTTAATTCAACCATCGAGAGGCTATTATACTAATTAAAACACTAATCAAGGCATTACTTAAGTAATCAATTAGTTGCTTTTGTTCCAACAGCACTTCTTGAAAAATATTGGGGTGGGCTTCATAAGCGTAGGTTGCTAGTTTGCTAATATCATCAATGCTCATCTCATCAGGAGCATTAGTCGATATATTAACCTGTTGTAAATCAACAGTTTGAGAAAGCCGAGTATAGAAAAGCCTCGCCATCTGTTGACGTTGACAAATCTTTAACTGAGCAATTGCTTGGGTTAGCTCTAGTTTGACTTGAGTTAAGGGTAAGTCGCCTGAATGGGTCGATTTTGTTTTTTCTGAATTTAAATTACTTGGAACTTTAGTAACTTCCAATGGGGTAGGACTAGGGTAAATCTTGGCAAATGTATTTCTCTCTTTTGGATAATTATAATTATGTCTAAGTTGACCCTGGATTTCTTGGACATTCATAGTTTTATAATTTATTTATCACCTAAGTTCATGTTTCTGTGCAAAAGCTAACAATTTTTTCTTTGATATAAACTTCTGAGTAAGGAAAATAGCTAAATATTGAGAATCCTAAGCTGAGAAGTGAAATCCGTCAACCGTGTTTACACGTAAATTGTAAATTATAGTAAACATATCGACACCACTATCTTAGCTATTTTTGACTTATTGTAGGTAAAGATATACCTTAAGGAATAGATTACGTAAATCTATTTATTTCCAAAGGTGTAATCTATAAGCCAATTAAGGAGTAAAAAAGAATAAGTTGCAGAAAAAGTAAAGATTAGGAATTAAAGCTTAATTCGAGTATCGGATAATACTATGTAAGTTAACAACATTACCGATAATCGCGATCGCGGGGGCTTCAAAACCTCTACTATCAATTAGTCGCAGAATTGTCGCTAACGTTCCCACCAACTCTTCTTGTTCAGGACGAGTCCCCCAACGAATTAAAGCTACGGGAGTTTCTTCACTCAGTCCAGCTTTGAATAATTGCGGAATAATATTGGGAAGGTTATGCACTCCCATATAAATTACAATAGTTTCTGAACCTTTCGCGATCGCGTTCCAATCAACTTCAGGACGGTATTTCCCGACAGATTCATGTCCTGTCACAAAGGTAACGGAAGAACTGTAACTACGATGGGTTAAGGGAATCCCCGCATAAGCTGGCGCAGCAATACCAGAAGTAACCCCAGGAACAACTTCAATGGGAACACCAGCAGCAATGAGGTCTTCTGCTTCTTCTCCCCCTCGCCCAAATACAAAGGGATCTCCCCCTTTCAGACGCACCACTACAGCCTTTGTTTGCGCTTTTTCGATTAAAAGTTCAGTCGTTTCATTTTGGAGCTTTGAATGACGACCGCGCCGTTTTCCTGCATTAATTTTTTCGGTTTCAGGGCGAATCAGTTCTAAGATTTCAGGACTGACCAAAGCATCATAAACCACGACATCTGCACTTTCAAGCAGAGCTTTCCCTTTTAATGTTAATAAACCAGGATCACCAGGTCCTGCACCCACTAGATAAACTTTACCGATCTGTTTCGCCATTTACTTCAAACTGTCATACCATTGATTATTAAATCTGCTAATTGGGGAGTTGCGCCTAAAGGTTGTCCTAACTGAATTTGCTGTTCTGGATACTCTTTTTGCAACTGTTGTACTTCTTGGCTAATCGCTTCCGTTATGCCCCCAGGAAAAAGGAAGTAGGGGACAATTGTAATACTATTCAAACCTTTTTGCAGCAATTGGAAAACGCGATCGCGCAAACTAGGAGAAACAGACCAATAAGCAGCAACTGCGCCCAACTCCTCAGCAATAGCCTCAATTGGTGTATTACCCTGTGGGCGACGACTACCGTGAGATAACAGAATTCTTCCTTCAGCTGGGATTTGAGCAAACTGGGGTGCAATCAGGGCGGATATCCCTGGATAAGAACCTAAATGAGGGTGTAGCTTTAGGGTTATTTTCGCGCCTAAATTTTCTTGCGCTTGACAGACCTCTGCTGGAATATCTTCTTTAACATGAACCCCTGGAAGCAGAAATAAAGGTAAAATTTGTAATTCTAGAATCCCTGCATCATAAGCGGTTTGGGCAAAATGAGCAATTTTTTCATGAAGGGGTATATCCGCTAACTCTAAAGTAGCTGTTTCGACTATTGTTTCAGTTTGGGGTAATTCTCCCCCTGGAGAAGAGACAGCAGTAGGAATTTGTTCTCGCTGATGTTGAAGAACAAACTTTGCTAACTGTTCCGCCCCTTCCTGGGGACGAGGATCACGACTACCATGAGTAACGAGAAGGTATGCAGATACCAAGGTTTTATTGATCTAACTATGCCTTAAACTAGGGTCTAATTAGATCTTAGCTGATTTTGATTAACTAATTAACGGGGGTCTAAATAGCGACCAAGATGGTCGCACTACAAATATCTGCAACGATTGAGTTATTTGCTTGAAATATCAACCGTTTGCACTTCAGCCCCTAAACTAGATAAATCTGGTTGAATTTCAGCCTCATTACCCACAACTAAAGTAACAATTTGATCTGGTTGAAGGTAAGTCTTAGCAACTCGCAAGATATCCTCAACCGTGGTTTCTTGTACCTTGTCTTGATACTGAAAGAGGAAGTCTTGGGGATAATTGTAATACTCGTAACTCATTAAACGAGCAAGAGTTTGGCTAGGGTCTTGGAATTGGAAGACAAAGGAATTGAGAATAGAATCTTTCGCGTTTGCTAACTCCTCTGCGGTTACAGGGTTCGTGCGAATATCCGCAATCTCCGCCATTATTGATTTAATAAAAGGAACAGTCGCCTCAGAACGGGTTTGTCCACCAGCGATAAAGATACCATCGTAGTCATAGCGAGGACTCCAGACCCCATAAACAGAATAGGCTAATCCTTGGCGCGATCGCACTTCATTAAATAATCTGCCTCCAAACCCGTTGAGAATCCCATTTAAGACGCTCAAAGCTGGATAGTCAGGATCATCCTGTTGTCCTCCTAAATGACCCATTAAAACGTTACTCTGAGTCAAATGAGCTTGATTAACAAAGTAAACCCCACCAGTTTTGGCTTGAGTTGCATCAGGAACAGGGAGATTAACCGCACTTAGATCAGGTTGCCAATTTCCAAACTCTTGGGAAATAAGCTGTTTCATCGCTTTCGGCTCAAAATCTCCATAGATACCTAAAAGCATATTACCAGGGTGGAAATAGGTCTTATAGAAGTTAACTAAATCATCCCGACTGATATTGTCTAAGGTAGAATACTCAACCGTACGGGCATAGGGACTTTCTTCGCCATAGACTAGCTTACTAAACTGACGGGAAGCAATATCGCCTGGATCATCGTTACGGCGGTCAATTGCCCCTTTTTGTTGTTGTTTCGCTAAAGCAAGCTTATCTTCTGGGAAAGCAGGTTCTTGTAATACTTCCGAAAATAGACCAAAAACCGTATCTAAATCTTCATTTAAAGCACTAAATCTAGCAGTACCCGAAGCCGTACTAATACCAGTTTCCACAGAAGCAGCCCGTTGTTCGAGTAACTGGTTCAACTCATCAGCGGGATGACTTTGCGTTCCCCCAGACCGCATTACTGTCCCTGTAATATTCGCTAAACCTGCTTCGTCCCCAGGTTCAAGACGAGAACCCGTGCGGATAATCGCACTACCACTGACTAAGGGTAAATCGTGGTTTTCAATTAGATAAACGACTAAACCATTTTTAAGTTCATAACGTTCATATTCAGGAATTTCTACTTCTGGTAAAGGGGGAAATTCTAACTGGGAATAAGGTTTGGGCGTTACGGAAACAGCCATTGAGGGCGAAGGAAACAGGAAGGAAAACACCCCACCACTAACAAGGGCGAAGACCAGAATTAAGGCGGATAGTCCTGCAAATTTGTACTTTTTCTTTTTAGCCATGCTTTTGCTTCTTTTAATTTAAGCCTATTGATTTAGTTTGTAATGCGGATTTTGCCGATTAATTGGTTGCTTCCGTTTCTAACGGTAAGATGCGCCCGATGGTGCGATTTTCAGTTGTAAAGGTTTTTTGGGCAACCCGTTGAACATCTTCTGCTGTAACCGCTTCGAGGGCTGTGAGTTGGGAAAATAGAGTCCTCCAACTGCCAGTTTTCGCTTCATACTCTGCAAACAGTCGCGCCATTCCCATATTAGAGTTGAGGCTACGCAATAATTCTGCTTTGGCTTGGGTTTTAACTCGTTCTAACTCTTGGGCGGAAACGGGTTCAGTTTTGATGCGGGTAATTTCTGCACCTAAAGCAGTAGCAACTTCGTCAACAGAACGTTCTGGGGCTGTGAGAGCATATAGTAGAACTAAGTTGGGATATCTGTCGCCAGGGAAACCGCTAAATCCTTGGGCAGATAGGGCAACTTGCTTTTCTTGTACTAAAGATTTGTAGAGTCGGGAAGTCCGTCCATCACTGAGAAGGCGAGAGATAATATCATAAACTACATGGTCAGGATGGTCTAAACCTGGACGGTGATATCCTTCTAAATACCAGGGTTGGGAAGCTAAATTAAGAGTGATTTCCCTTTCTGCGGTTTGAGGCGGTTCAACAATTGCTACCTGGGGAGGATGTTCACTAGATTCATAGCGACCAAAATAAGCTTCTGCAAGTTCTTTAAAGTTTTCCGTGTTTACATCTCCCACAACTGCAACGGTAATATTGCTAGGGGGGTAATAAGTCTTAAAAAAGTCGCTAATATCTTGGGGAGTGAGATTGCGAATATCTTCTTCGTAACCAATTACGGGTTGACGGTAAGGGTGGCTAGTAAAGCTGGTATCAAGGAACTCTTCAATCATTTTGCCAATGGGAGAGTTATCTGTCCGTAAGCGTCTTTCTTCTAAGATTACTTCTTGTTCTTTATAGAAGTCACGGCGGAAAACGGGGTCAAAGAAACGTTCTGATTCTAATGCCATCCAGAGTTCAACTTTATTGGCAGGAAAGCTATAAAAGTAGATGGTATAGTCGGCGGATGTGGCTGCATTTAGACCGACTCCCCCTTCGCGGTCAACGATTTGACCAAATTCGTTTTGATTGATATACTCTGCTGCTGCTGCTTCTGTTTCAGCAAATTCTGCTTGCAGTTGAAGGGCTTTTTCTTCTTCTCCTGCGCTTCTAGCTGCTTTAATTTCCGCTGCTAATGCTTCTAAACGTTCCAGGAGTTGTTTTTCTGCTTCATAGTCCGTTGTGCCGATTGTGGTTGTGCCTTTAAAGGCAAGGTGTTCGAGAAAGTGGGCTGCGCCAGTCTTGCCAATTGTTTCATCTACACCGCCAGCGTTAATGTAGGTTACGAAGGAAACAACGGGGGCTTTATCGTCTTCGAGGACGATGAATTTCATGCCATTATCTAGGGTGAATTCGTTAACGCGATCGCTAACTCGATCTAGATAGGGTTGAATTGTACCAGTTGGTCGATCAGTAAGGGCTTGGGCTTGGACAGGAGAGAGGAGAAAACTCCAGCTTAGGATGGATAAACAAACAATACTGAGAAGTCTATTTTTAAGATGGGAGCTTTTAAAATAATTCTTGATCATTATCAAAGAAATAAGGATAGTAAGGCAATCAGCTTGTTGAGATCTTATAACTTCATTGTAAATATTTACCAATGATTCAGCTTGCGTTATCAAGAATAATCTATATTTAGAAAATAATGGGTCTATAATCTAGGTTGGCTAATTTGAAATAGGTTCAGTCTGGCTAGTGAATATGACTGGCATTTCAATTAAAAAGTGCCATTTATAGGCATTTTGATTATTATGGTCTTTTTTCGTCGGCGACATTCACAAGAAGTAAAAACAGAGGATGATACTCGTACCCGTATTCTGCAAACAGCGCAACATTTATTTGCGAATAAGGGTTATGAAGGCACAACGACAAAGGATTTAGCAGCAAAGGCAGAAGTAGCAGAAGGGACTTTATTTCGTCATTTTGAGAATAAGAAAGCAATTTTAATTGAGGTGACAACTCAGGGATGGGTCGATATTCTCACGGATTTATTGACGGAGTTGAGTGAGATGGGCAGTTATAAGGCTGTCTCCCAGGTACTACAACGGCGAATGCTACGGTTTCATGAGAATGGGGATATGATGCGAGTTTGTTTTATGGAGGCGCAGTTTCATCCTGAGTTGCGCGATCGCATTCAAACGGAAGTTATTGAAAAAATGACCGATGTAGCGGAAGCCTTCTTTGAAACCGCAATGGAACGGGGGACTTATCGCCGAATGAATCCGAGAATAGTGGCTAAGGTATTTCTGGGAATGTTCGCGATCGCGGGATTTTCTGACCAAACAGTTATGTCCCCGAATGCTTCCCCCCGAGAAATGAAGGAAATGGCGGAAGGAATTGCTGATATCTTTCTCAACGGGGTATTAACAAATGAAGAAAAAGGTGTTTGATTTACCTGCAATAACAATAATTACTTAAAAAGTTGAAAAACTTGTTGGGCAAAAAATTTCATCTGTTCGCATATTTTAGGAATCGGTGGTTTATCTCCGATAAATTGCCAATTTTCAATCGTTGAAAAACGCCAGGGTTGTCCTGCATGATGAAAACCTGCCATCTCTAAACCAATCAATTTGTAAGTATTTTCTACAGGGTCTTCGTAAAAGCGAATCTGGAGTAGGATACTCCGACTTTGAAAGCGTGGACTCCAACCTGGAAAGTGAAAGCCAATATCAATAGAGTCTGGATCGACTAACTCCTGGGTAGCTGAGTCACTCTGCCAAGGTTTAAGATCTGCCTTCGCATCAGGAAACTCTATCTTAAATAAGTTAACAACTGCTGCGATTTTTGTTGCGACCTTTACTCCTTTTGCTTGTTCTGCTGCATTCACCTCTTTTTTACCTCCTTATAAGTCTTAGCAAATTTTAGCTAATTTTTCTGGGCAAATTTGGCAGTCTGCCAAAAAAAAATCCCCAGCCTAATTCAGGAGAAGTCAATCAATTTTTGCAAGCGGGTAACGCGACTCGAACGCGCGACATTCACCATGGGAAGGTGACGTTCTACCACTGAACTATACCCGCACAAGTTTAGTTAAGCAATCTTGGATATTATAACAGACTCTCAGGCTAAGGAGTTGTAGACTTGCACAACACATGTACCTATTTATTATTTTTCCTATTAGCAATTGCGGATACAGATGATGGTATGATGACAGTAGACACTGAATTTACTCATTGAGGCTTAAGGTATAGTTTTATTCGGGGGTGGCTTCAAAATCTGGCAGTGGTCTTCCCTCTAACTCCGCTTGCGTCGTGACTAACCCGTTTTCTCGGATATCCTCAATGAGCCATTCCATCTCGTTAATTTCTCGGCGCTGCGCTGCGATAATTTCATCGGCTAATTCACGGACGCGGATATCCTCAATCTGGGCACGCTCGCTCGTCAAGATGGCAATAGAATGGTGAGGAATCATGCCTTCCATATAATCCACATCGTCCACGGTAATCTGACTACGCACCAGCCATAACGACAATCCAAATAGCAGGATGGCACTTAGATAGATGGCGATGTTCGCATTTCTGCTCTTATACATATGCAGCATATAAGTCAGCATAATCACCATCATGGCAGCACCCATAATTAGTGCCATAAAGACCCGCGTTTCACTAAACCAAGCATGGTCGATAATTTGATAGGAATGGAGGTACATTAAGAAGAACATTACAATGATCGAAGTCCCAATCATTGCCAAGAACCTAATGTAGCTACCTGACATTCCTTGATCGTGACCAGTATTAGTATGATTTTCGGTGGTGTTATTGTGGGTAGTCATTGGATTTCTTATCTCTAATCACAATAGCCAAAGCATAACTCAGGATTACCCTCTTTGTCACCTTTCTAAGGAAAGAAACCGCATTTCCGTCAAAGGTATTTCAGTCTGATTTCATCAATCTATTGGCATCAAACTGTAGAAACGTTATCATTAACCAACTCTAAATTCATCTCTAATTAGGCGAGGTGGATCGAGCGACTAGTTCTCAGCAAGTAGATTATTATTATCTTGTTGCCATCATTGAAGCGTCCAACTGCAAATTTTATGTCTGCTGTGTCTGTCCCCCATCCCTTTTCTGAAGATGCTCAGTTGATCGACAGTGACCGCGTTCCGACGACAACGCAGCCCATTTTGGCGTTGAAAGAATTGGTGGCGAGGCTACACCAAGAACAATATAAGGTGCAAAACCTCTTGACCTCTTTAGGATTTGCTCTACGTAGCTTCAATAATCTCAATCAGTTTCTCGAAATCATCCCCCTGATTGCAGCAAGGGTTGCGGATGCAGATGGGAGTATTTTGCTGCAAATTAATCCTGAAGGAAAAATTAACCTCGAACATCTTTATTGTCAGGAAGGAAAAACTTGCCAAGATTTTCGTCACGCGGTAGAAATGGCGATTCTGGAAGTTCAAAGTCAAGAAAATCAGCCCGAAAAGAAGAAACCAGATTGGCAAAATAAACCCATTCCCCCTCGTTTAAATAGGAAACTTAACAAATCGTTAACTCCTGGGCAATCTCTGACTGAACATCTTGATCAACAAGTAAAGCAAAGTCTGGGGAAGGAGACTCAACTGCTGGGAACACCAATTTTGGTGAAGGGGGTGGAGAGAGGTCGGCTTTATGTGATGATGCATAATCTCAACTATGAGTGGACTCCAACTCAGAGTAAATTAGTACAGTTGGTGGCTGATCAAACTGCGGTCGCGATCGCGAATAATGAATTAACTGTCGAACTAAGGAAAAAGGAACGCCTCGATCGAGAACTAGAAATTGCCTCAGAAATTCAACTTCATCTTCTCCCTCGCAAATGCCCCCAGATTAAAGGATTAGAGGTCGCTGCGGATTGTCGAACAGCAAGTCGGGTGGGGGGAGACTATTACGATTTTATTCGCGCTGATTATGACCGCAGAAAGACAGATCACAGTTGCGACCTAGAAGTGGAACAAGTTCCCTGGAGTATTGTGATTGGGGATGTCATGGGTAAAGGTGTTCCCGCAGGGCTGATTATGACCATGACTCGTGGTATGTTGAGGGCGGAAGTTCTCAACCGACATTCTCCAGCTCGGATCTTAGAACATCTCAATCGGGTCATGTATGCTGATCTAGAAAATTCTCACCGTTTTGTGACACTATTCTACTCGGAGTATGATCCAGAAACTCATATTCTCTCTTTTAGTAATGCTGCCCATAATCCCCCTTTATGGTGGCAAGCGAAAACGAAAAAGATTCAGCGTCTTGATGCAATGGGAATGTTGATCGGACTAGAAGCGGATTCTAACTATGAAGACAACCAGGTGCAACTTTCCCCAGGAGATCGGGTAATTTACTATACAGATGGTTTTACCGATGCGGTTAATAGTAATGGGGAACGTTTTGAAGAAGAGAACTTGATTCGGGCGTTTAATTGTGCTTGTCACCAGTCACAAAAGCCCCAAGAAGTGGTAGATTATTTATTTGATGAGGTGCAACAGTTTATTGGTAAGGGTAATCTCAATAGCGATGATATGACATTGGTCGTTTTGCAGGTACAATCTAGCGATTAGGAAAGACTAAACCTTTGGGAGTTGTATAAATGATCTTAACTCAGTTGAATACGATAATTGTTACGCAATTTAGCTCTTTAGCCTTAGTATTAGCCCAAGCTATTCAAGAACCTGATATTTTAGGGGATATTCAAAATACTTTTAACAATTTTGTGCAGACGGGGCAAATTTGGGCTTTAATTTTGGGCTTTTTTATTGGTTACTTCTTCAGAGGCATGACTTCCTATAATTAATAATTCGGATATTAATTAGTAGTTAGTAATGTGAGAAGATGAATCAAGGAAAAGCCTGGAGTAAACGTTTTGAGTCTGCTTTACATCCAGTGGTGGCAAATTTTAATGCGAGTATTGGTTTCGATATTGAGCTAATTGAATATGATCTTACTGGTTCTGTTGCTCATGCGAAAATGTTGGCTCAGACTGGGATCATTTCTTCTTCAGAAGGGGAGGAACTTGTCAAGGGTTTGGAGCAAATTCGTACTGAATATCGCCAAGGAGAATTTCAGCCTGGGGTAGAAACAGAGGATATTCACTTTGCGGTGGAACAACGTTTAACGGAAATTGTGGGTGCAGTGGGGAAGAAACTGCATACCGCGCGATCGCGCAATGATCAAGTTGGGACAGATATCCGCCTCTATCTACGGGATAAAATCGACCAAATTCGTGATAATTTGCGCGAGTTCCAAACCGCCTTACTCAACCATGCGCAACAGCACGTTGAAACCCTAATTCCAGGCTATACCCACTTACAACGGGCGCAACCATTGAGTTTAGCCCATCACCTGCTGGCTTATTTTAATATGATTCAGCGAGATTGGGAACGGTTAGGAGAAGTGCGCGATCGCGTTAATATTTCCCCGTTAGGATGTGGGGCTTTAGCAGGAACAACTTTTCCTATTGATCGCCATTACACTGCGGAATTATTAGGCTTCGGGGATATCTATTCTAATAGTTTAGATGGAGTTAGCGATCGCGATTTTGCCATTGAGTTTATGAATGCAGCCAGTTTAATCATGGTGCATCTGAGCCGTTTATCAGAAGAAATCATCTTTTGGGCTTCCCAAGAATTTAGCTTTATCACCCTGACCGATAGCTGTTCAACGGGTTCTAGTATTATGCCCCAGAAAAAGAACCCCGATATCCCTGAACTAGTACGGGGAAAAACAGGGCGAGTATTTGGACATTTGCAAGGCTTACTAACCATGATGAAAGGTTTACCCCTTGCCTATAACAAAGACTTACAAGAAGATAAAGAAGCACTTTTTGATGGTGTAAGAACAGTGCAGGGTTGCTTAGAAGCGATGACAATACTCCTCTCAGAGGGGTTAGAATTTCGTACCCCCAGACTCGCCCAAGCAGTAACAGAAGACTTTTCCAATGCAACAGATGTAGCAGATTACCTCGCCAGTAAAGGCGTTCCTTTCCGAGAAGCCTATAACTTAGTCGGGGAAGTAGTTAGAACTAGTATAGCTGCGGGCAAACTACTAAAAGATCTTACCTTAGAAGAATGGCAAAAAATTCATCTTGCCTTTGAAGAAGATATTTATGACGCGATCGCGCCTCGCCAAGTCGTATCCGCCCGTAATAGTGCTGGAGGTACAGGATTTGAGCAAGTTCGCCAAGCCTTAGCCCAAGCCAAAATAACCGTCGCGCAATAACTCATAATAACTCGTATAGAACACTAAAACTGAATGGAAAAGCAGGAAAAAATACCAGAAAAACAGGAAACAGCAGCGAACAAACAGCAAGCATCACCCCTAAATGTAATTTGGCTGTTCATGATCGTCTCAGCCACCGTCGTTGCTGCTTATAACGGCAGAATGACAGAATTGACCGAAGCCTCCTTTGAATCTGCTCAGACAGCCGTTGAACTTGCCATTGGCTTAGTTGGAGCGATGGCACTCTGGCTCGGAATCATGTACGTTGTTGAGGTTGCTGGAGGCTTAAGAATGATTGCCCAAGCGATTCGTCCCTTAATGGTTCGCCTTTTTCCCGATGTCCCCTCAGATCATCCTGCCATGTCAGCCATTATCATGAATATGGCAGCAAATGCTTTAGGGTTGGGGAATGCAGCCACCCCGATGGGCTTGAAAGCGATGAAGGAACTAGATAGAATCAATCCTGAAAAAGGCACAGCAACCAACGCCATGTGTCTGTTTCTTGCTATCAATACCTCCTCCGTCACCATCCTCCCTCTAGGGGTCATAGCTGTTCGTGCAGGAGCAGGAGCAAGTAATCCTGGCTCAATCCTCATTCCCTCCATTGTGGCGACCTTCTGTTCTACCGTAGTAGCGATTCTGGCAACTAAATTAGTTATTGCTCGTTCTTCCTCCAAGTCTGAACCCTCATCAGTAGAAATTCCTCAAGAAACAGACAGCAATAATCCACTTTTAGAAGCTATACAAGAAAAACTCCCCGACTTAGTTCCCCCTGGAAAAGTTGGCACAACTATCTTTGGAGGCTTAATCCTCGGCTTTTTCGGGGCTGTTTTCTTTCAGCTTTCACAACGAGGACTTCCCTATCTCACCACCACCGACTTTTTCACTAGCTTCTCTAACTGGCTTATCCCGACCTTAATCTGCTTTTTACTTCTGTTTGGCTATTTTCGAGGCGTAAAGGTGTATGAAGCTTTAACAGAAGGGGCTGTAGAAGGATTTCAAATTGCTATCCGCATTATTCCCTTTTTAGTTGCTATCTTTGTGGCGATTGGGATGTTTCGCGCCAGTGGTGCATTAGATTTAATGGCTGAGTTGGTTTCTCCCCTGACAACATTAATTGGGATGCCCCCAGAAGCCCTACCCATGGTATTGATTCGTCCTCTTTCTGGCGGTGGTTCATTCGGGCTGATGTCGGAATTGGTAACTAATGATCCTGATAGCTTCGTTTCCTTTTTAGTCTCCACTATGCAGGGGTCAACGGAAACCACCTTTTACGTTTTAGCGGTTTATTTTGGTAGTGTCGGTATCGTGCGGAGTCGTTTCGCCCTCCCTGTCGCCCTCTGTGCGGATGCTACTGGAATGCTCGCTTCTTTAGTAATCTGTCATATTATGTTTTAGCTTTTCCCTAATTCCTGCTTGCGTCGCAGCCAAGGGGGGGTGTTTAGGTTTCATCAGTTGAGATTGATGGGGTGATGGGGTGTAAGTTTGACGCTTTTCCCACAACTATCAACTACTTACCCTATATATTATCTCACTCCCCCACTCTCACTCTTTCAAAAACGGGACTGGTCGGATTTGAACCGACGACCTAGCGCTTCAGATTTGTGTGAGTTTCCTCACTCTCTGGACTATTCCTTCACCATGAGCATTTATTTGTGCTGGTAGGTGGTGATCGTTACTATCGTAGGAGGATTCTATTTTGTAGAGCATGAACATAGGTACATAGGGAAGCAAAAAGTCAAAAAGTTGCTTTCCAGCTTTAGTTCCCATCCGTAAGGAATAACCCTGCTTTCCTGCTTGCAATCCCCACTGAAGACCCCAAGTTTCTGAGAAATAAGCAATTATTAGCTCATTTTCTTCTTTCGAGATATTAGTATTCAGGGTGACTTCTAAAGCATGGATTTTACCATCTTTCTTCTTAAAGGATTTTGAACCTTTATCCAGAAACCAAATTGCTATTCCTTGGGGGGTGAGATAGTCCAAAAATTGGCGTGTAATTACCTTTTGACCTTGATGATAGATCCTTTGAACCATAACCCGAATTAAAGGAATAAGCTTCGGTTGAATTTGGATTTGGCTATATCCTCGTTTCATTTCGCGATCGCGCATTTGTACTGGTTTGCGTGTAATCGCTTCTAAGACTCCTTTTTTAAATATAAGATAGTCTTGCTTGGCGATGGAGTGTTGAATAAAAAAGTTATTTTGATCCTTTTTCGCCACACCTAACAGCATTCCAGCCAATACACCCCGTTGCTCTACTTTTGATGAGACATAATAGTCCATCTTTTTTTAGCTCACTACAACCAGTCTCTGCACCTTCCTCTCAGGAGATTATCCCGAAAGGCTTGGCTCAAGATTACCCTATCACAAGACTTAGGCTTCCTTGAGTTTGACCACATTCAGAAAATGAAGTTTCCTCCATTCTGCCCGATTATTCAGGAGGCGCTTGCTCTATCCAACTGAGCCACAGCCCCTTGTTCGCTTTTCCTATCATAGCAAAGAGAGGAACATTATTGATCAAATTGGAGATGTTGGCGCGATCGCGTTTTTTCGGATTTTGTAATAAACTCTTGTAAGGCTTGGGCTTTCTCATGACCCAATTGCGCCAGTTGCGTCTGTACCGTCAAACCCTGTTGATACAGAGACTATTCTCCTTAGACATAATCCGATGAAACAACGACTTGATACCCTGCTAGTAGAACGCAATCTCTGTCCCTCCCGACAACAAGCCCAGAGATTAATCCGCGCTGGAGAAGTAAAAGTAAATCAGCAATTAGTTGATAAACCTGGGACTCCCATTGATGTCACCGCAGAAATCAAACTCGCGGAAAAATTACCCTATGTGTCGCGAGGAGGGGAGAAACTAGCGAAAGCCTTAGCAGAATTTCCTATTTCCCTTGAGGGACGTATTTGTTTAGACGGGGGGATTTCCACTGGAGGATTCACAGATTGCTTGCTACAGAGGGGAGCAAAGCAGGTTTATGGGGTTGATGTCGGTTATGGTCAAGTCGCGTGGAAACTGCGGATAGATGAGCGCGTAACCCTGAAAGAGAGGACAAATTTCCGTTACCTGACCCCAGAGGAACTTTATGGAGAGCAACCCCTTGCAGATTTAGGCGTGATGGATGTTTCCTTTATTTCTTTAAATAAAGTATTGCAACCCCTGTGGAACTTATTACAACATCCCAAAGAAGTAATATTACTTATCAAACCACAATTTGAAGTTGGGCGCGATCGCGTTGGCAAAAAAGGAGTAGTTCGTAACCCCACCCACCAAGCAGAAGCCATCTTCCAAGTTATCGAAACCGCCTTAAACTTAGGATGGCACTATCAAGGCTTAACCTGGTCGCCTCTCCAAGGTCCAGCGGGAAATATAGAATACTTACTGTGGCTCAAAATTGCCGAAGCGGACAATCCAGTTAGTTTTACTGATATAGAAGCCCTAACCGAAAGTGCAACCCAACACTTCACCAAGCCATAAACCCTCTATAACTCAACCTTATTGACTTGAGGAAATAAGACTTTTAGGGAGTTAGCCTCAAATAAGATAAAAATTAACAATTATTAAAAATCTGTCACCAGATCATGATAAGATAATGCCTGGCTTGATTTTGTTGAGCCATAAATCTGAAAATAAGGCTATGACTGCCAAGCGTGAATTCGTCTGACCCATCTCAAAACCAAGAATCCCTAACCTCGGAAGCTAATTTATCCGATGCTTCCCCGACTCAAGATACAATGCAAGAATACTACCAACTAAAGCAAACGCTGCTGTTGGGAACATTTGCCTTGACAGGGATTATTTTTATCTCCGTTTGGGGGACATATTCCCTCAATACTGCTCTCAATTATCTAATTGGAGCTTGTGTCGGTTTAGTTTACTTGCGAATGTTGGCAAAAGATATTGAAAGCTTGGGAAATCAGAAAGGTCGCCTAAGTTCTAACAGACTTGCCCTTGTGATTGGCATTGTTGTGATTGCTAGTCAACTCGAACAACTGCAAATCTTGCCTGTTTTCCTCGGATTTATGACTTACAAAGTAGCCATTCTCGTTTATTCTATCAACACCGCTCTATCAACAATGGAGAAGTGATGATAGATGGTAAAAGCGAGGTTTAATGATGTTTAAGATTTGGGGAAATCTTACCGAATGGAAATTCTCGATAGTTTGAGCATACTCAACTTTTTTCCCCTAGCTGAATTAGAAGTTGGTAAACACTTTTATTGGGAAATAGGCAATTTCAAACTCCATGGACAGGTATTTCTTACCTCCTGGATTGTGATGGCAATTTTAATTATTGCTTCGATTGCTGCTACTAGAAATATTCAGCGAGTTCCCAAGGGCTTCCAAAACTTTATGGAGTATGTCCTCGACTTTATTCGCGACCTAGCGAAGAACCAGATTGGTGAAAAAGAGTATCGACCTTGGGTACCCTTTATTGGTACTTTGTTTTTATTCATCTTCGTTGCTAACTGGTCAGGGGCGCTCGTTCCGTGGAAATTCTTTGAAATTCCCGCAGGAGAGTTAGCTGCCCCAACCAACGATATCAACACAACCGTTGCGTTGGCTCTGTTAACTTCCCTCGCGTATTTTTACGCAGGATTTAGCAAGCGCGGGTTGGGCTACTTGAAAAAGTATATTGAACCCACACCCATTCTGCTGCCAATTAACGTTTTAGAAGATTTCACCAAACCTCTCTCCCTAAGTTTCCGTTTATTCGGTAATATCTTAGCGGATGAACTGGTGGTTGCGGTGCTAGTCCTTCTAGTTCCTCTCTTCGTACCGATTCCAGTCATGTTATTGGGACTATTTACGAGTGCTATTCAAGCCCTGATTTTTGCCACTCTCGCTGCTGCATATATTTCAGAAGCGTTAGAAGGGCATGGAGAAGAACATTAGTGACTTTATTGATCATTGATGGGCAATTTACCAAACTTATCTCTAATTCAAGATTTCATCTTTGGATGTAAATCTAGCTAAGGGGATATTTCAATCGTTCTTGTTAATTTATTTGAAACAAAAGGAAAAAATTATGAGTGATATCACTGCTGCTGCTTCCGTAATCGCTGCTGCTCTTGCAATTGGTTTAGCTGCTATCGGACCTGGTATTGGTCAAGGTAATGCTGCGGGTCAAGCCCTAGAAGGGATTGCTCGTCAACCTGAAGCAGAAGGAAAAATTCGGGGTACTCTACTCTTGAGTTTGGCTTTCATGGAAGCACTAACTATCTACGGTCTAGTTGTAGCTCTAGTTCTGCTTTTCGCTAACCCCTTCGTATAAAAAATTTGTCAGTGATGGAGGCGCAACTTTAGTGATGCGTCTCTTTTGTTGACAGTTAACGGATTTCAAAACCGCAAATACAATGATACATTGGACAATCTTACTAGCAACAGAAGCAGTTGAAACCGCCGAAGGTGGCGGACTGTTTGATCTTGATGCAACCCTACCTTTAATGGGGGTGCAATTTTTAATTTTGGTGGTCATTCTTAACGCCCTATTTTATAAGCCGTTAGGGAAAGCGATTGACGAAAGAGCGGACTTTGTTCGCCAACAGCAACAATCTACTCGCGACCGTCTGGACAAAGCAAAAAATATTGCAACTCAGTACGAACAAGAGTTAAGAGATGTGCGCCGTCAAGCACAAGAAACCATCTCACTTGCTCAAGACGAAGCGCAAAAAGTCGTTAACCAAAAAACTCAAGCAGCCCAACAGGAAGTGCAAGCTCAAAAAGAGCAAGCAACTCAAGAAATTGAGGCACAAAAAGCATCTGCATTTGCCACCCTTGAGCAACAAGTTGATCAACTCTCACGCCAGATTTTAGAAAAGTTGGTGGGTAAAGAGTTGGCGAAATAAATGCACATAACTTGAGGAAAAAGGGAAACAATTACTATGTTGAGTTTTTTATATTTAGCCACTGAACATGAAGGTGGTTTTGGATTAAGTTTTGATCTTTTTCAATCAAATTTGATCAACCTGATTATTGTTATTGGGATTTTAGTTGTTTATGGAGGTAAATTCATTGGAAATACCCTCAAAGAAAGACGGGAGAATATTGAGCTAGAAATTGGGGACGCAGAAAAACGCGCCCGTACTGCTCAATCTGAACTAGATCAAGCTCAGAAAAATCTTTCCCAGGCACAAGAAGAAGCGAAGAAAATTCGCGCTCAAGGGGAAGACAATGCTGAGAAAGCGAAAGCAGCGATTTTAGCAACAGCGGAAGGAGAAGTTGCACGAATTAAAGAAAGTGCTAACCAAGATGTAAACTCAGAACAAGAACGCGCGATCGCGGAACTTAGAGAAAGAGTTACACTCCTCGCCCTCGCCAAAGTTGAGTCACAACTGAAAGATAGCCTCAAAGATTCCGATCAACAACAGTTGATAGACCGAAGCATCGCGCAACTAGGAGGTCATTCATGAAGAAAGGATTAGTTAGTGGTCAGATTGTCCAGCCATACGCAGAAGCGATCATGGCGGTAGCAAATGAACATGATTTGGCACAAGTATTTGGCGAAACCATGAGGGCGCTGCAAAATTTGTCTGAAGAATCTCAAGAAATGCGAGATTTTTTCCAAAGTCCTGTCATTAAAGCGCAAGATCATAAAGCAGTTTTAATGAGCATTTGTGGTGAAGATACTAATGCGTATCTGAAAAACTTTTTGATGCTGTTGATCGATAAAGGGCGTATTGCCTTTTTAGCAGATATTTGTGAACAATACCTCGAATTGCTACGGGAACAAACCAATACAGTTTTAGCAGAAGTGTCTTCCGCTACCGAACTGAATGACTCTCAGAAAAGCGCGATCACAGATAGAGTTAAATCTATGACCTCTGCTCAAGAGGTAGAATTGAAAACGCGCATTGATCCTAACCTTATTGGTGGGGTAATTGTCAAGGTCGGTTCTCAAGTGCTTGATGCGAGTTTGAGAGGTCAACTACGCCGAATCAGTCTGAGTCTCTCTGCTTAAGCGAATATCCGGTATCGAAATAATTAAAGGTTACATAAAGGAAATAAAATGGTTAGCATTCGTCCAGACGAAATTAGCAATATTATTCGCCAACAGATTGAACAATATGATCAAGATGTTCAAATCTCCAACGTTGGCACAGTTTTACAAGTAGGTGACGGAATTGCCCGTGTTTATGGCTTAGATAAAGTCATGGCTGGGGAATTGGTTGAATTTGAAGACGGTACAGTTGGTATCGCCCTCAACCTCGAAGAAGATAACGTCGGTATTGTACTTATGGGTGCAGGACGGGAAATTCAAGAAGGAAGTACCGTTAAAGCAACTGGAAAAATCGCGCAAATTCCTGTGGGAGAACCCATGCTTGGTCGGGTTGTTGACGCTCTGGCTCGTCCTATTGATGGTAAAGGTGATATTCATACCACTGAAACCCGTTTGATTGAAACAATGGCACCTGGCATTATTGAACGCCAGTCTGTTAGTGAGCCTCTCCAAACTGGGATTACAGCGATTGATGCGATGATTCCCGTCGGTAGAGGTCAACGGGAGTTGATTATTGGCGACAGACAAACTGGAAAAACAGCGGTTGCGATTGATACCATCCTCAACCAAAAAGGAGAAGATGTTATCTGCGTTTATGTCGCGATTGGACAAAAAGCTTCCACTGTTGCTCAAATTGTTGATGTTTTAGAAGAACGTGGTGCTTTAGATTACACTATCGTTGTCACAGCAAATGCTAATGACCCTGCAACTCTGCAATATCTCGCCCCTTATACTGGCGCAGCCCTTGCAGAATACTTCATGTATCAAGGTAAAGCTACCCTGATTATTTATGATGATCTTTCCAAACAGGCTCAGGCATACCGCCAGATGTCTCTGTTGCTCCGTCGTCCACCTGGACGGGAAGCTTACCCTGGAGACGTTTTCTATCTTCACTCTCGCCTTCTAGAGCGTGCAGCTAAACTTAATGATGAGTTGGGTGGAGGTAGTATGACCGCCCTGCCAATTATTGAAACTCAAGCGGGTGACGTTTCTGCTTATATTCCGACTAACGTAATTTCGATTACTGATGGTCAGATTTTCTTATCTTCAGACTTGTTTAACTCTGGTTTCCGTCCAGCGATTAATGCAGGTATTTCCGTAAGTCGAGTTGGTTCTGCTGCTCAGACAAAAGCAATTAAAAAAGTTGCTGGAAAACTGAAGTTAGAGTTGGCTCAGTTTGCTGAACTTGAAGCTTTCTCTCAGTTTGCGTCTGATTTAGATAAAGCGACTCAAGACCAACTTTCTCGCGGTCGTCGTCTGCGTGAACTTCTCAAGCAGCCTCAGTATCAACCTCTTTCTGTACCTGAGCAAGTTGCTTTGGTTTATGCGGGGATTAACGGTTTGCTCGATGAGATTCCTGTTGATAAGATTACTGATTTCACTAAGAGTTTACGGGATTATCTCAAAACTAGTAAGCCAGAGTTTATCAGTGAAATTCAAGCTGAGAAGAAACTGACCGACAAAGCGATTAGCCTACTCGAAGAAGCAATTTCTGAATGTAAGCAAGCCTTCGCTGTTTCTGCGTAAACGGTAATAACCAGTGATCAGTGATTGGCATTATTACTGATTGCTGGTGATCTTTATTGACTAATATCTAATCACTCATAACTAATAATTAATAATAGCTATGCCAAACTTAAAATCAATTCGCGATCGCATTCAGTCGGTCAAGAATACAAAAAAAATTACAGAAGCAATGCGCTTAGTTGCAGCAGCGAAGGTTAGACGCGCTCAAGAGCAAGTTACTTCCACGCGCCCCTTTGCTGACCGCCTCGCTCAAGTCCTCTATGGACTGCAAAACCGTCTCCGCTTTGAAGATTTAGATTTACCTCTGTTGAAGCAACGGGAAGTTGAAACCGTTGGTTTATTGGTCGTTTCTGGCGATCGCGGTTTATGTGGTGCTTACAACAGTAACATTATCAGACGTGCAGAAAGCCGTGCTAAAGAGCTAGAAGCAGAAGGAATTAAATACAAATTCATTATCGTTGGGCGTAAAGCAAAGCAATATTTTCAACGCCGTGAAGCTCCGATTGAGAAATCTTACATCGGTTTAGAGCAAATTCCTACCGCCCCAGAAGCAGCAGAAATCGCCGATGAGTTACTGTCTCTATTCCTCTCTGGAGAAGTAGATCGGGTTGAACTTATTTATACTCGTTTTCTGTCTCTGATTAACTCTAATCCTGTTATTCAGACTTTACTTCCTCTTTCCCCCCAAGGTTTAGAACCCAAAGATGATGAAATCTTCCGCCTTACCACAAAAGGAGGACAATTTCAAGTTGAACGGGAACAAGTTTCCACAGAAATGAAGCAGTTTCCCAAGGATATGATATTTGAGCAAGATCCAGGTCAAATCCTGGATGCACTTCTACCTTTGTATCTCAATAACCAACTCCTAAGAGCTTTACAAGAGTCCGCAGCGAGTGAATTAGCAGCGCGGATGACGGCGATGAATAACGCTAGTGAAAACGCCTCTGACTTGATTGGTTCTCTCAGTTTGACCTATAACAAGGCGCGTCAAGCCTCGATTACGCAGCAAATTCTTGAAGTTGTTGCAGGGGCTGAAGCTCTTTAGTATTAGGGTTAGACAATTAAATAGTTTTTGTCCTGGGGTACTACGAAGTTACCCCAATTTTTGTTTAGAGGCTTTTCCTTTTATTTTTCAATCTTCGATTCGGGCTGATTTAATTGGCTACAGAAACTAGCAACAATGGCAATCATTAGCCACCAGATGGTACTAATTTGGGGACGATACCAGACTGTATCTACAATACCTTGAACCATGAAACCCGCGATCGCGCTTAAGGCTGCAATCAGCCAAAACCCTTCTATATTGCGGTCTAGGCGTAATTGCTTTAAAGTTTTAACCCCCTGTGCAACAGTCACAAAAATGAGCCAGAGGAAGGCTGTCAGCCCGATAAACCCTGTTTCAACTAAAATTTCCAGGTAGACCGAATAAGCACTTAAAGCAGTGTAGCGAGGGCGTTGGAAAAGGGGATAAATACGGTTAAAGGCATCATTCCCAGGACCAATACCCAGAATGGGACGAGTTTTAATCATCTCAATCACCGCTGTCCAAACATTAATCCGAAAATTATTACTACTATCTTCCCGTCCTGCAAAAATACTCATTACCCTTAACCGTAAGGGTTCAACAAAGAGAATGCCGAGGAAAACTAACCCTGCTAAAGCCCCAAAGACAAGGGGTAATAACCAAATTTGCCAGAATTTAGGCAGATAATCATGCCACCAAAGCCTTAGTAGTAAAAGAAAAGTTAGCACTAAAACGACTAAAGCTAACCAACCTCCGCGACTATCGGTGAAGTAGATACAAAGGGTATTAAGTAAAATCATCGTGACAGCTAAGGCTTTGGGAAACCAACGTTTCCAAACAAAAAAGGCAGCCACACTCAGCCCCACCGCACTAACCAAATAAGCAGCAAGAAGGTTAGGATTACCTAAATAGCTATAAACCCGATTAGAATCAGCCATTGCGGAGTTAGGGTCATTCCAGGTAGCCAGTTGTACCGCCCCAAAAATTCTTTGCCTGATTCCATATACACTGACAACGAGGGCAACATGAAGATATACTCCTATTATCCAATTTCGCAGAGATCGCGATCGCAATATCTTTGCAGCTAAGGCAAATAATAGCAAATATAAAGTCAACTTTACCCAACCAGAAAAAGCAGCCTCTTTAACAGGAGAAAAGGCAGTCGCAACGGTAGCAATGCCCCAATAGAGTAAAACTAAAAGATGAATGGGTGTAACTTCATTACGCAGGTCATCGGAAACGGTCAATAAAGCCCAATATCCCCCCACCGCAACGAGTAAGACCCCAATTAAACTTGTGGAAACGAAAGGACTGAGGGCAAATACAATCGAGATTAACAAAGCCCCAATCGGTTCGGACCACTGAAGTAACCAACTCCCCTGTCGCCAAGTCCGTAATAAGCCAACTAACCGATAGGCAAAGCTTCCCGCTTGCCAGCGATACAAAGAAACATTAGAAAGCGTCAAATTTTTCCAAGCTGAGGTGAGCATATTTTGAGTAATGAGTCTTTGACACTCTCCGCCCTAAAGGAGCGGAGATTCTCGCTTCAACGGGAGAGTTTAGAAAATATGGAACTTAATCCAAATATTTTCCCCGATCCCTTTACCCTCAACGAGCATTGTTCCGATCTGCCCGACCGTACTTAAAACAAAGTTTAACATAAAATTCGTCCTAGAAGGACGAGGCTTTAGACCCAGTTTTTTTTGGTAAACCTTGACTCATTATGCCCTATTAGTTTCTGATCTTGCATTTTTTGTAATTAGGGCTTGAGTCCTAATCCTTTTAAGCTTATTTTTCCGAATGAAGTTGTTTCTTTGCTACTTCTGCTAATCCTTGCCAAGATAATTGTTTAGAATCAAGAAGATCTTCCAGCATTTTTAAAGCTTCTTGGGCTTCTTTTGAGTTAATATTTTTTTCTGAAACTAAAGGGGTAGACATCCGTAGCGGATCTCGTAAAACCGCCCCCATTCCTTGGTGTACTGCCATTTTGATCTGGTCTTGCAACTCAGTTTGACCTCGGAGTTTCTGTTTTTTCGCACCCTCTATGCTAGAAGCATATAATGTTGGTAAGCGGTTTAAAGCGTAGGTTGCTACTTCGGTGCGGTTGAGAGACTTAATGATTTTCTCAGGTGCTTTTTTCAGTTGCCGAGAAATTTCTGCTTCTACGAGAAACTCCATCATATTTTTGTGAGTTCCAGGTTTCTGATTCGTCATTATTCTATATACTTAACTTAAAGTCTGAATCTTGGTCGGGCTTTTTGGTTTTTGAAGCAACCACTAGTAACGATAAGCTTGATGATATTCAGTCCATCTATCTTGATGTTTAGGGGCATCTTCAATATTTAGTTGAGGATACAGTCTCTCTCCATTCTTTAATTTTTGAGAAGTATTTGCTTTTCGATTTACTCCCGAAATAGAAGTACGACCTAGCACTTGTTTCGCGACTACAGCTAAACCATGCCAAGAAGGTTCATCTGGCTGGAACACTTTTTGTAATATTTCTAATGCGGATCTAATTTCTTGAGTTTCTTGCTCCGTTTTAATTATAATTGGAGTTGAAAAGCGAATAGGATCTCGCTGTACTGCTGCGAAAGCTTGACGGACTACTTTGGTAATTTCCTCTTTAAATTCAGTCTCAGCCCGTTTTCGTTGCTTATGCCAACCTTCTGTACAGGAGGCATAGAAAGCAGGTAAGCGATTAAGGGCAAAAGTCTCAACTTCTATTTGGTTAAGATACTTAACTAGTTTTGGCGGATAGTTCCGCAGTTGTCGCTCAACTTCTGCGGTGACAAGAGATTCCATCACGTTCTGATAACTTTGAGATTGGTGTCTTTCTATAGTATTCATGGCGATTAGACTAAAATGGCTAGAAAAATCAAACAAATATTCTTCGCTGCTTGAGGGAGAAACTGGAATAAAAGCGAGTCAATTTTAAGTGGTTAAGAGAGGGAAGAGACTCGTTTAGACAGTATATTATGAAGAATAGTAAATAAATTTATGGTGATACTACTTGATCATACCATGTAAATATAAAAAAATATAGATTTGAGAGCCAAAAGTTTAGAGATTGTTACTGTCTTGCCGTATATTTACTGATTAAAGATAGTTTCCTCTAGCTTGTCAATAGGGTAATAGAAGACAATAAAGCAGTATCGTAAAGATTGAAGCTGAATCAATACAAGACAAATTTGCTTGAAACATTCAGTAAAATCCAAATATTTACAAGATAGAAACTATGTTTGCAGGTAAAAGACCCACTAATTTAGGTATCCTTGAGGGAAAACTTACCCCCTGTCCAGGAACGCCTAACTGTGTCAACTCCCAAAGTGATGTTCCTCAATCTCAAATCGAACCCTTGAGTTACAATTCTTCACCTCAAGAAGCAATGGCGAAGCTGAAGCAGGTTGTGGAAAAGATGGAACGGACAAATATTGTTACTGAGTCTGAAAACTATCTTTATGCTGAGTTTGCAACCAAGCTAATGGGATTTGTGGACGATGTGGAATTTTACTGTGATGATGCTGCTAAGGTGATTCATGTCCGTTCTGCTTCTCGTTTGGGAAAATCGGATTTGGGGGTAAATCGTCAACGGGTTGAGACAATTCGCAGTCAATTTAAAGCTTGATTGTTATTGGTGATAGTATAGCTGGAGATGTATCTACAAAGTTATCTCCGCTATAAATCTATACTTTTGTCCATAACAACATAAGTTTTTCTTTAAATCCGCCTCTGGCTTCTCTGCGTTCTTCTTGCATTGTGTTTATTGCTTCTGGATTAATATCTAAAGCTTCTGCTAAGGTTGCAATTACTTCGTATAAGTCAGCTATTTCTTTAGTAATATCTTCTTTGCTTTCTGCTTGGGTGACTTCTTTTGCTTCTTCGATTAATTTATTTTTCAAGGCTTTGAGATAATCGGAATCAGATAGGGTTGTTACCTGATATTCATTAC
>JBBQDV010000005.1:0-32842 GCA_038320005.1 Cyanophyceae cyanobacterium | reverse complement strand
AAAGCTGCTGCAATGATAATTGATCAGCGAGGATTAAAAAGTATTGAAGTACGGCGGGACTCGTCGGAAAGGAAACTGTCTGCTGAATGCGTACTGTCGGGGGTCTTTGACCTAGATAAGTGCAACGCAGAAAATCTTGATTGCGAAATCAAGAAGCCCACCCTGTAATCTTTGATTCAGGGTGGGAGTATGTCACCGACCCAGATTCCGATTATTTTGAATTTAATGGATATAAGGTTATAATGACCTGATTGCAACGCCTGCTTCATGAAATTCTTGGTTAACTGAATCATACATCAGCTTCGTTTACAAATAAGCCCCAAGGCAGATGTTAAGATAATCTCGATTAAGACTTTTTTTAATTAGCTAAATTCTATGGCTGCTGCTCATCGTTCTGTTTCCTCTCCCTCTCACCAGCGACGCAAAAATCTGAAGCTAGTTTCCGATAAACGAGTTGTTCCCCTCCGTGGACAAAAAAATACAACTTTACCCCTGGGAATTCAGTTACTACACTGGCTACAACATAGTTCTGTCGTTGTCACCTTTGGTTTGATTGGGACAACTTTATTTATTTACGCGATGACTGTGTATAATCAGCAACTTTGGAGTCAAGAATATCGTAAACTCGAAGATTTGCAACGCCATCAACGGGATCTCACTACCACTCATGAAGTTTTTAAAAACCAGCTTGCTAAGGATGGTGAAAGGAATCCCCAGGGTTTAGTCACACCACAACCTTCCCACACAATCTTTTTACCCATCGATGAAAAACAGGTATTTGAAACTCCCAAGCCCCAGAGCACAAAGAAAAATAAAGCTTCTTTTTTTGATTCTCCAGTCGGTTATTAGTGAAAGGCAAATGAATTTTGTTTAGAGTTAAGGTTCATTTCCCGCTAATCATCTAAGAAAATATATTTGCTCATGGCTAAGGTGAAACATCGCTCTAAAAAGCAAGGGAAGTCTTCTGCGCGATTTTTTTCCCTATTACCAAAGTTAAAGAAAACTATCTTTAACAGACTGATTTTAGTTTGGCTAGTTTTGTTGTTAGCAATGATTGCTTTGGGAAGTAATCTCTATCGACTGCAAATTGTTGAGGGTGATCAACTCGAAAAAAAAGCTCGTCAACAGCAGATGGTTTATCTACGCCCTTATATTCCCCGTCGCCCGATTATTGATCGTCAAGGGAATGTTCTCGCGACAGATCAGTTAGTTTATACCCTCTATGTTCACCCAAAACTCTTTAAAATTTCTCAGCAGGAGATGGCGGAAAATCTTGCGCCCTTAATACAAAATGGGACTGTCGAGGATTTGATCCAGACTTTTCAGCGACAAAGAAGTGGGATTCGTCTGGCACATACTCTACCAGAAGATGTGGCGATTCAGATTCAAAATTTATCTTTCGATGGAGTCGAACTAATTCAGCAATATGCTCGCCTTTATCCCCACCAAGAAGCGGTTTCTAATGTGTTGGGTTATGTTGGATTTTATGACCGTCAAGGACAAGCAGGAATTGAAGGTAGCCAAGAGAAATATTTAGAACGCAATCCCCTCACTCTGCGGATTAGTCGTACTGGTCGAGGGTCGTTAATGCCCGATCATATACCAGAAGGGTTTGCTAATTTTGATGATCTGCGTTTGCAGTTAACCCTAGATCTACGGATTCAACGCGCAGCAAATCTAGCTCTACAGAACCAGATCAAGGAATACGGGGCGAAACGGGGTTTGGTCTTAGTGATGGATGTGAAGGATGGTTCTCTGCTGGCTTTGGCTTCGCAACCGACTTATGACCCCAATCGCTATTTTGAAGCAGATATGGAGTTATTTAAAAATTGGGCGGTGAGTGACTCCTATGAGCCAGGATCAACTTTTAAGCCAATTAATGTCGCGATCGCGCTTGAAGAAGGAGTCATCAAACCTAATGATAGTTTCAACGATTCTGGTCGCATCTACATTGATCGTTGGCCCATTTCTAACCATGATTTCCGTACGGTAGGAGGTCGAGGTATGCTTACTATTCCAGAAATTCTTCAATATTCTAGTAATATTGGCATGATTAGAATTATGCAAAAGCTGCCTCCCCAGGTTTATTACGACTGGTTAAAAAAACTAGAACTTACCGAAAAAACAGATATTGATCTCCTGGGAGAAGGAACAGGACAACTTAAAAATGAAGCGCAATTTACCAGATCACAAATTGAACCTGCGACCACAGCTTTTGGTCAAGGATTCTCCTTAACCCCGATCAAACTGGCTCAACTGATTTCTACTCTAGCCAATGGGGGTAATTTAGTCACTCCTCATCTAGTAAAAGGGTTAGTTGATCCCCAAGAACAAATTCATGCCCAACCGCGACGACCTACTCCTAAAAGCGTATTTTCTCCTGAGACAGCACAAACAGTATTAGAAATGATGGAAACTGTTGTCAGTGACGGTTCAGGGGCTGCTGCTACAATTGAGGGCTATCGCATTGCTGGAAAAACAGGAACAGCACAAAAAGCCAGTGCTAGTGGAGGCTATCTTGCTAATGCAAAGATTACCAGTTTCGTCGGTATTCTTCCCGTTGATAATCCTCGCTATGTCGTTATTGCTGTTATAGATGAACCCAAGCGAGAGAATTCTTATGGCTCGACAGTAGCTGCACCTATTGTTAAGTCCGTAATGGAAACACTAATCTCTGTAGAAGGAATTCCTCCAAGTTCCACTCCTTCTGAACAAGAGGAAAATAGTTAGTCGAAAGTTGGGATGCGTCGCTCTGACGTTGCTGGAGGTCGAGGCGTGGGGATATTATTTGGTGCTGGTGGCGGTGTCCATTCCTGTCTAGGAGGCAAGGGAGCAGGTCTAGGTAGGGATGGAGTAGAAGGAGCGGTAAAAATCAACTCTTGAAACCCAGAAGAGGAGCTAGAGGGAGAAGACGGTATATTTTCTTCTGGGGCATTTGAAGCATTACCAAGATTAGGGATAGAAGTTCCAATTACCTCCGAATCCCCCGTTAGGTAGATATGACCTAATGAATTACCCTGATAACTTCTCCGCGTTAGTCGCCAGCCAGGATTGAGCTTAATTTTAAGAAACCCCTCACTAACACCTTCTGTTCTCCCAATTTCCATCGTCGGAACTTTTCTTTTCGCTGCTGGTGAGGGAGTCGCCATTAAAATCATTTCATTATTTCTTTTCACCACATTAAGCAAGTAATCCATCCCTAAATCTTCACCATCAAGGCGAACAGAATAACCATTCCCATCTAGACTCCTGCCACAAACTCCTGTAAAGTCAAAGTTGAGAAGAAGAGGATCAACGATTACAGGATTAGAATTAGCTTCATCCCAGCAATTGCGTTCTAGAGAAATTTGCTCAATAATCAGAAGTTGATAACTTGTTTTATTGATTCCGTAAGGCGCAGCAACTACCGCAAAACGAGTATCGTTTACTTCTGTTGCGTCAAAAGTTCCAGCTTGGGCAACTTGAGGAATGGTAAGACTGAATAAAGATGTCGTACTCAGTACAAAAGTGAAAATTTTAGAAATAAACTTCATATTCAAATTAAAGATAGCTTTCACTGCTAAATTGACCTTCCTAAACCTGCTTTTGTTTCTCAGGTTTAATAATAATAATTTTGCCTAATCTTAACAATGAATGAGAAAATTAAACCCAAATACACCCCCTCACCCCCTCACCCTTGATTAAAGAGGGTACGAGTACACGCACCCTTGAATTTTTAGCTCCCCCCTGCTGATTGGGCTGGGTTTTGAATAGATTTTTCGGCGGTGGGGGAAACTCCTGTTTGGGTTCTCGTTGTCTCTGCTTCTTCAATGGGGTTTAACTCAATATGGTTAAGCAGAGTGGTGACAAAAGCAAAGAGGAGAAAAGGAATAGAAAGCACAAGAATTAAGCCGACAGTTGCTAAAGCATAGATTTGTCTAGTGCTACTCCAAAGAGCGAGAGAAGTCGCCAAACTGATAAAAATGACGATTAGCCAAACGATAATTTGACCGTAAATGTCACCGAAAGTAAGAGTGCATTGAAAGCGATATTTTAGTTCGTTGTGCATGATTTTCCTTAAGATTTTGTTTAATGAAAGGGAGAGTAATTAACCTCCAACTTCGTTGTAAATCAGATCAACAAGGGTTTCTCAGGTTTGCCAATATAACTTTACGTTTGAAGCTTAGACCAGGTTATCGAGGACGAGGCAAGAAATAGAAATATCTAACTAGATAAAGTTAGTCGGATTTTGATGAAAATAAGCCGAGCAGAGGAGCAAGAATAGCACCGAAGACAAAGCCTCCTGCATGCGCCCAATAAGCAACTCCTCCCTCTTCCATGCCAACATTGGTCGTAGCTCCTAAACTAGCTACACCATATAGAGCTTGTTGTGCAAACCAAAAGCCGAGAAAAAACACCGCAGGAATACGAAAGGTCGTGATGAAAAAACCGAGGGGTATCAGGGTGAGAATTTTCGCTTTAGGAAAGCGCAGCACATATGCTCCTAGTACCCCTGCAATTGCGCCACTTGCCCCTAAAGAAGGAATTGGGGACAGGGCAGAGAAAAACCACTGTGTTAGGGCGGCCAAAGCTCCGCAAGCCAGATAAAAAAGAATATACTTGACTCGACCGAGTTGTTCTTCGATGTTATTTCCGAAAATCCACAGGAAAAGCATATTTCCCCCCAGATGCAAAAATCCAGCATGGAGAAACTGTGATGTAAACAGGGTTAAGGGTTCAGGGACAACTTGACCTACACTATTGCCTTGAAAACTTTCGGTAAGTTCAGCGGGAACTATGGCAAAGGCTTGAAAAAAACTATTCAGTTCCGTTGGAGTAAGAGTAAGTTGATACAAAAAGACGGCAATATTTATTGCAATCAGGGTATAAGTTACATAGGGGGTAATTTTCGTTGGATTATTATCGTGTAAAGGAACCACAGCTATTTCTCCTTGTTTATTATCTAATTTTAATAACGTACTTTTATATTATTGTCTCTTTACTCCAAAGTTAAGATACTAATTAGTAATAGCGTGCTGAGAGTTGTATTTACTGGAGATGGGTGCAAACCTATAAACCCGTTTATGCCAAGACGAAAAAGAAAATTTTCCTGCGGTCATCGTGGATATGGGCAAATTTGTCACAAGTGTGAACAAGAAGAAGTTGCTTTCGCCCACAAAAAAGCCCAAAAACAAAAATGGCAAGAAACTTTTGCTGATGATTTGATTGATTTGCAAGGGTTGCCAAAAAATGTGGTTCTCAAAGCCCGTCGTATTTTGACAGGATTAGAAAATCGTTGCGACTATCGGCAGTTTAGGGGGAAACGTTTGCGCCATGACCGTTTTATTATTAGTATTCCAGTAACTAGAGATTATCGCCTCATTTGTCGCGATACCCGTTCAGGTGGGGGACGCGATCGCGATCAAGGGATCACCCCAGAAGCGGTGGTTTCTCACGAAGATTATAATGTCTGTAAACCAGGCAAATAAAAATTGCTGATGATCACTCTTATAGAGTCTTGCTTATCATGGATATTTTAGAGAGTGAGTTAAATTATCTTGATCGGGAAATTATCTGGTATCGGGGTTGGCACTGGCGATCCTGAATTAATTACAGTTAAAGGATTACGAATATTACAAAGTGCGTCGTTAGTGGCTTTTCCTGCTGGAATTAACGGTAAACCAGGAATTGCGCAGAAAATTATTAGCACTTGGTTAAGTCCCCAACAACAGCAATTGCCCCTCAACTTCCCTTATGTGCAGGATAATGAGATTTTAAGCCAAGCTTGGCAAGAATCTGCGGAAATTGTCTGGGAATACCTTCAACAGGGTGAGAGTGTCAGTTTTGCCTGTGAGGGAGATGTGAGTTTTTATAGCACTTTTACTTATTTAGCCCAAACTTTACAGCAATTACATCCAGAAGCTGAGGTGGAGTGGATTCCAGGGATCTGTTCTCCGATGGCTGCTGCTGCGGTAGTGGGACTTCCCTTAACGGTTCGCGCTCAAAAATTAGCAGTCTTGCCTGGGATTTATGGGGTGACAACGCTAGAATCAGTATTAACTTGGGCTGATGTGGTGGTGATGATGAAAGTCAGTTCTGTCTATCAGCAAGTGTGGCAAGTGTTGGAGAAACACCAATTATTATCCCAAAGTTGGGTGGTAGAAAGAGCCACATCTCCTGAGCAAAATGTTTATATAGATCTGCGCGATCGCGCTAATTTGCAACTCTCTTATTTTTCTATTCTGGTCATTCAGGTACGCCCGTCTAAGATCTGAGGGAACAAAATCTTTTTAAAAAAATCTTAATTAACTTAGCAGCTATCTTGTAAACAGCTATGTCTTACGCTTCTTTTTTGCAAAATCTACCCGAAAAACTGAGTCAGCCTTCAAGTGTTGCTACTTTGACTTCTGTGGGGATTCATGCGCTTATCTTGGCAGCCTTACCCGTTTTACCATTTTCTGCTGCCAAAGAACAGACCCAACGCTTAGTTAATCTGGTGGAGTTAACCCCCGAGGAACAAAGCCGTACACCGCAACAATTTCAGGGGGGAAGTTTCTTTGCTCCTCCGCTTTCGACGGATTCATTACAATCAGTTCCCCTTCCTGGTTCAACTTCTTTAGATAGTTTACCCACCCCACCCCCAATTTCAACCAGAGATTTCTCTAGTCGAGACCGCGTAGCGTTTCGTTTTCCTGACTTACCCAATAACCTTCCCCCTCAAGGAAGTGTCACATTACCTTCTTTAACTATTCCGCAAACTCGCGTTATCCCCAATAACCCTCCTCCTTTAGAATCTTCTTCCTTTGTCCTTCCTATACCTTTTCAAAATGGCGGTTCAGTCCCACCCAGGTTGGCTAATCCAGAAAGCGCGATCGCGATCCCCGATGCAAATGCAATTCGGGAAGACATTCTTGCCAGATCAAGGGATACTCTCGCGAGAGTTCCGAGCGACACCCCCAGAAGAATCCCCGATTTATCGGAATTTGGACAGATCCCTCAAGACTATCAAGCTAACTTTCCTCCAAGAAGTTCCGCTTCGCCCTCTTTACCAGAAGGAAATTTCGGGGAAATACCTTCCTTTTCCAATAACCCTAGCCCAGAAAAGCCTGACGGTATGGCAGATTTATCAAGAGGGATTGAAGCCTCCCCTGGTTTTACACCTCCTCGTCGTAATGAGCGGAGGATTCCTAGTGGTCTTACTGCTTTCGATCCAGACGCTTTCCTCTTAGAATTTCCCAGAGAAACTGAGATTGAGAGAGGAAATTCTGCTTTAGGAACTTCTCAGCAATCGGGTGAGGTGGCGATTAATTCTCCTCAATCCCAAGAGGCAACAAATGCACCAGTTTTGTCTTCTCAACGAGAAAGCCTAGTGGCTGAAATTAGAGAGCGTCGTGAGCTGATGGCGGAAAATTTGGCGAATACAACTCCCCAGGAAGCAAACCGTAACTGGCTCAATTGGGTTGAAGCGGTTAAAAATGTAGAGCCTCAAACAAAATCTTTAGTAGGAGACTATCCTCGGGATGCTTGTTTAAAGAAACTAGAGGGGAAAGCTGTTTATGGTGCATTAGTTAATACTAGTGGCGCGATCGCGGATGTGGAACTGATTCAAAGTTCAGGTTATGGAGTCCTTAATGAACAAGCTCGCCAAACGATCAACAATCATAATTTTGGCAGCCTACCTCAGCAAACTCCTTTTCAAGTTACGGTAGATTTCAAATATAATGAGCAGATTTGTCCTTCTCTGACAGTGGGCGGTCCTCCTGAGCAGAAAGAGACAACTACCCCGACAACCCCGACTCAAGCTGCACCGACTGCCCCACAAGCCCGACCACAGAATGAACCTAGACCTCAGCCAACAGTGCCAACTCCAAGAGTTGTTCCTCCTACCCCTGTGCCTCAAGCTGCACCAACTCCTCCCAAAGATAAACCAGAGCCTCAAAATGAGACCAAACCACCTGTAACAGTTCCACCTAGAGTAGAATCTCCCACTCCCACTCCCTCACAGCTTGAAGTTCCTAAATTGAGTGAGCCTATTTCTCCAGAGATTAAAGTACCAGTTGAACCAAGCGACCGTGAGCCTGTTCAGAGTTTACCAGAGGAGGATGCGGAATAATTAACTGGCGTGGGGCGCAAAAATAACTAAAGAGGTAATTACATCGTAATCTTTGATTCGATGTAGGAGGATGTCACGCGGGTTTAGTTTGATCTGAAAATTCCTCTTTTGCCAATTCCGCAATAGTGCTTTTTTCTAATAGCCCTAGTAATACACCATTTTCTTTAATAACAGGGACTTGACTTTCATTTTGCTTTTCAATCCGCATGATTACATCCAAGAGAGATTCATCAGATTGAACTGTTGTAGCTATATCTATTGGTTGGATTAACTCTGAAACTGTTGTTGTCACCCATTCTGACGTGGGGATAGTTTTGAGGTCATCAACCTGTAATGCACCTAAGAGTTTACCTTCTTCATCTATAACTAAGAATTTGCGCCACAGGTCTTTTCCAATTACATAGTCGTTAGCAAAGTCCCGTAAGGTTAAGTCAGCCGTGATAACTGGACTGTTAGGGTTGACTGCATCTGCTGCGGTTAAGCCACTAAGTTTATTTTGGATTGTACCAGATTGGGCGGAACGTCCCGCATTTTGGAGTAAGAAGAAGCCGATTAAAAGTGTCCAGAAACTACCGTAGGGGCTAATTCCGAGTACAGCTAAACCACCTAAGATAACGGCGAACCAACCGAAAGCTTGACCAACTCGACTGGCGAAGACAATTCCTTTATAGGGGTTATCGGTGATTTTCCAGACTAAAGATTTGAGGATATTACCACCATCTAAAGGTAAGCCAGGAATGAGGTTAAATAGGGCTAAGACTAAGTTAATGGAAGCGAGTAAAGTGATAATCGCTGCTAATGCCCCTGAGATGGGTGTGGTCAGTTGAATAGCTGTGAATAAACCGCATAGTAGCACACTAACCGCTGGACCCGCGATCGCGATCCAAAATGCCTCTCCTGGGGTTTCTGATTCTTTCTCTAAACTAGCTAACCCACCGAAGATAAAAAGGGTAATCGAATTAACTTTAATTCCTTGACTAATCGCGACAAAACTATGTCCTAGTTCGTGGGCGAGAACAGAAGCAAATAATAATAATGCTGTAATTAATCCGAGTAACCAAGGGGTAATACCTTGTAGTTGCGGAAAGACACTGGCTAGTTCTCCCCCATAGGTTAAGGTTACTAATCCTAAGACTAAAAACCAAGATGGATTGATATAAAAAGGAATACCAAAAAGGTTTCCAACTCGAATACTACCGTTCATATATATTTTTCCTTATATCACTGCGAGAGAGGCTATTTCCACCTCTTCACTATGGCTTAATTGTAACGAAACATTAAAAAGCATTCCTCCCCGTTATTGTCGTAATCTCCGTACTACAGCAGAGGGGGAGTCTCTCTTGACCTGAGAATAATTTGGGTAAGATAGAAGATAATAGGAAGTTTATTATCTTCCTTTTAGACCGACTTGTAATAATCGAATCTTTATATCAGTTTCTAACCTTTTGATTTTGAACGTCTTATGTCTGTTCCTCAATACTATAGCCAAGATGAGATTCAAGAGATTCTCAATCTCGCCATTACTCGCCAAGCCTATGAAGGTGAGTTTACTCGCACCCAACTCGTTGAAATTGCCACAGAATTAGGGATTACTACTGACGGTTTGCAGCTTGCTGAACAAGATTGGCGACATCAGCAACTCGAACAGCAAAAAAGAGTTTCCTTCCATCAACATCGTCTTGGACAATTTAAACATAAACTGGGTAAGTTCGCGATCGCGAACTCTTCCCTTCTCCTCTTAAACTTCCTCATAGCTGGTTCTTTAGGATGGTCTTTATATATACTTATCTTTTGGGGCGCAGCAATAGCTCTTGATGCCTGGAAAACCTACAATAAGGAAAGTCACGAGTATCAACGGGCTTTTCAGCAGTGGGAACGGAAAAATTCAATAAAAAGTAGCCTTGGTACTGTCTGGAAGCGTTTACAACAAGCGTGGGAAGTCGAAACCAGAACTTAGAAGCAAAGATACTCTCTAAGCAACAAACCTAGAGAGTATTTAATTTATAGCTGCTGTAAAAAGCGCAAGTCACTGTTATAAAGGCGACGAATATCATCAATTTGGTGTAATACCATCGCGAAGCGTTCAACGCCAAAACCCGCAGCAAAGCCCGTATAAACTTCAGGGTCATAACCCACTGCTTTCAACACATTGGGGTCAACCATTCCGCAACCCATTACTTCTAACCACTTTCCTTTCCACTGGACATCTACCTCCGCAGAAGGTTCAGTGAAGGGGAAGTAACTAGCGCGAAAACGCACTTCCAACTCAGACCCAAACATTTGTTGTAAAAACTCTTTAATCGTTCCCTTCAAGTCAGTAAAAGTGAGTCCCTTTTCCACTGCTAAAAGTTCCACTTGATGAAATACAGCAGAATGAGTCGCATCCACCGTATCCCTTCGATAAACTCTTCCTGGGGCTATAATCCGAATCGGTGGTTCATGGTTTTCCATGTAGCGAATTTGGACTGAGGAGGTATGAGTCCGCAGCAACTTCTCCCCTGATAGATAAAAAGTGTCCTGCATATCCCTAGCAGGGTGATCTGGGGGGGTATTGAGGGCTTCAAAGTTGTAGTAGTCGTTTTCGATTTCAGGACCTTCTGCGACGGTGTAGCCCAAGCCCAGGAAAATTTCCGTGACGCGGTCAATGATACCGTTGAGAGGATGGACTTTACCTAAAGGACGGATGACCCCAGGCATGGTAACATCTAAAGTTTCTGCTGCAAGTTGGGCTTGTATCTGAGCAAATAAAAGCTTTTCTTTCGTGCTTTCTAAGCTACTTTGTAAAGCTTCTTTGACTTCATTAGCCAATGCGCCAACTTTAGGACGTTCTTCAGCGGAAAGTTTTCCCATCCCTCGTAAAATTTGAGAGACTTGTCCTTTTTTCCCCAGGAACTTTACTCGTAATTCTTCGAGTTGGGAGAGATTATCAGCAGACGCAATATCCGAAAGGCTTAACTCCGTTATCGCGTTTTGGGCTTCTTGTTTAAGATCGCTAAGTTGTGTTTCGATATCGTTAAGAGAAGAAGTGGTCATAAAAGTGAACAGTAACTATGAGTAACCTACTAATTAGTAATGATGATGGCATTTTTGCGTTGGGGATTCGTACCCTTGCTAATACCTTAGCCCAAGCTGGTCATCAGGTCACAGTAGTTTGTCCTGACCGAGAAAGATCCGCTACTGGACATGGTTTAACTTTACACCAACCAATTCGCGCTGATCTAGTTACAGAAATATTTCATCCTCATGTAACTGCTTGGTCTTGTTCGGGTACACCTTCAGATTGTGTTAAATTTGCCCTAAGTGCAGTTTTAGAAGAACCTCCCGATTTTGTCCTCTCTGGTATTAATCATGGCTCTAATTTAGGCACAGATGTCTTATATTCTGGGACAGTATCTGCTGCGATGGAAGGAACAATTGAAGGGATTCCGAGTATTGCTTTAAGTTTAACCAGTTTTACAATTCAAAAATTTCAACCTGCTGCGGATTTTGCAAAACGTTTACTTGTCCAGTTACAAGCAAAACCTTTACCAGAAGCAACTCTTCTCAATATCAACATTCCCCCAGTTCCAACTCAGGAGATAGCAGGGGTAAAAGTAACTCGCCAAGGATTACGCCGTTATACCGAAACTTTTGAAAAACGGGTTGACCCCAGGGGAAAAACCTACTACTGGTTAGCAGGAGAAGCGGTGGAAGATATTGATCAACCAGATCATATGCACCTTCCCCCCGAAATTCCCACAGATGTACAAGCGATTCGTAGTAATTATATTACGATTACGCCATTGCAATATAATCTCACTGATGCAGCTACAGTACAGAAATTACAGGGAATTAACTGGTCTTAGTCACAGTTTTGGGCTGATAAAATAGTTCCCAAATGTTTATAACCCGCTAAATACTGTTCCAGAATCAGGAATTGAGGGGGATTGAGACGATAGTAAATCCAGCGACCTTCTTGACGGGGGCGAACTAAATTTGCTTCTTTCAGATTTTTCAGATGAAAAGATAGTTTTGATTGGCTAACATCAAGTTTTTCACAGAGTTCACAAACACATAATTCTTGAGAACGCAATAATTCGATGACTTGAAGCCTAAGAGGATCTGAAAGTGCGTGGAAGATAGCCCCAATTTGAGTTTGGTCAGGAGAATTAACTGGCATCAATTTTTTTAAAGCATTGCCTCTATTCTAATACTGGCAGATTTTCTCGGTAATTTAACTAAGAGTTTTAAACTAAATTTTTGTGATTAATCAAGAGAGAATAATCCAACTTAATGATTAATTGGGACAGATTCTTTTTCAATGTCTGAAACAGATGTTCCTCCCCCTAAAGTCCGAACAATTAAGACAGAACAAGGTGCATGATGGGTTACATAATTACTAACGCTTCCTAAAAATATTTCTTTTAATCCTCTTAATCCTCTACTTCCGACAATAACAAGGTCAGCATGCCAAGATTGAGCAAGATCACAAATAACATGACCAGGAATACCTGAATTTTGGCTGAATTCAGTTGTTATCCCTTGCTTCATTGCTTCTGCTGTTCGCGATTGTAGCAACTCTAAGCCCATGTTTTTATAAGTTTCTAGATCTTCTTGATAGGCTTCCTCCATTTGGGTATTTAACATCGGATAAGCAGAATAGATCGGAAATTGAGGAAAGTCTTCTTCCTCATCTGATAAAGCATGGAGTAACATCAAATTAGCTCCACTTACCTTCGCTAAAGATAAAGCTTCCTGAAAGGCAATTTCACTGCGTTTCGACCAGTCAACGGCGACAAGAATGTTATGATACATTTTCTTCCACTCCAATAAGGTTTAGTAGGAGTTAAAAGCTGTAAAAACAATACCTAGGTTAGAATCGGCGAATAAGCTATTAACTTCATCTAATACTCATTCTAAAAAAAATAGCTAGGTATAGATATAAAGATATGTATCAGGGTTCAACTCTCGTCAAAGCAGTAAGCAGTTTTGTTATCTAATTAAGATATTGCTCAATTACTATCTTTAGAGCGCAGCATCCCAGAAACCAGAGCAGTTACTGGTAAAGATAAAGATTTGGGTGCGGAAATATTTGTTTCTTCAATATCGCCATAGTAATCACTGGGGAGAATTTGCCCGATTTCTTCAGTATTTCTATTAATACAGCCTGCTTTCTTAGCATACTGGCAAACACGGGCATACAATCTTGAGCGTGTACCAGGCGCACCGACTGAGAACAGAACTTTATCACCTCCGACAATTTTTACTCCACAAGCTGGACAAACCTGAATATTTTTGTATTCTTGCATGGCTATTGTGAATTTTTTTGTACTTTTAGTCGTTGCGTATAAAGATACGCACGATTCATATTTTTCGCAATCAGCCTCTAGACATAGAAATAACTACCTGATCTCTGCTTACGTTAAAGCTTTATATCCCACAGCAACAAGAACAAGTATGCCAGTAATGAGGCGATACCAAACGAAAATCAAGGTAGTTTGTTGTTGGAGGTATTGTAATAACCAAGCGATCGCGAGATAAGAAAAGATCCCAGAAGAAATTGTTCCGACTATAATGGGAATCACTTCCGCGTTGCCAAAGCCCTGATTGATTAATTCTACTAATTCCACAAGACCCACTAAGACAATTGCGGGTATGCCTAAGAGAAAGGAAAAACGGGCAGAGGTTTCTCGATCTAAGCCGATAAATAAGCCAGTGGTGATAGTCGCACCAGAACGAGATACGCCAGGAATGATCGCCAAAGCTTGGGCTAATCCGATCACAATTCCATCAAGAGTGTTTAACTTCTCAAAGCCTCGGTTAATTTTACCAATGTATTCTGCTAGTCCGAGAAGTAGTGCCATGACAATTGACGTGATCGCGATCGCGGTTGTCCCACGCAATACAGAATTATCATAATCTGGGATAAAAAGCTTGACAAGCACTCCAAAAATAATAATTGGTAGAGTTCCAATTGCAATCCCTAACGAAATCCGAAATTCTTCTGCTTGATAATTTTTAGTGCGGATTGCGCTGATACTCTTCGTGATGATGTCAGTCAAATCCCCCCAGAAATACCAGACTAAGGCGACGATACTACCCAACTGAATAACGCCCGTGAAGGTAACGCCTGGATCTCCCCAACCTAAAGCTACAGGAACTAATTTGAGGTGTGCGGAACTACTGATGGGCAAGAATTCAGTTATCCCTTGCACAATACCCAACACGATGGATTGGAAGATAGTGTATTGTCCCATCGGTACTGTATCAACCAAGGGATCAGTTTGTGCTAAGACTTCGCTATTCATTCCCCGACAAAATAATACTAGCAACAGCCCTAATACTATTCCCATTGACAGTTGCAGTTTATTTCGTTTTAACCAATCCATTCTTTAGCCTCCGTCACAATTATCTTTTGCAGTATATACAAGTTTTCCTCATTTTAATTACTGATTCTCATTAAAGACAAAAACACAACTGCTACTAGAAGTAATTATTTACTAGCAGTAAAAAAGATAATATTTATAAATATCCCCCTATGGGGGATGTAATATCGTGTTATATTAAGAAATATAAATATTATAAATAAATTACCCCAAGAAAATATTTTGTTTAATAGTACCTGGCTTAACCAAACATCGACCCCAACTCCAGAACTTTCTCCATCGGAGAGTAAACTTCTCAACTGGGTGGAAAACCATCAAGCGGTTGTTATCGGTTTAACATCCGCCTTTTTAGTTTCTGTCCCCGTTTTTATCCAAGCCCCCCTGGTGCGCTATTTGCCCTACTTCAGCTTATTTTTGACCGCAGGTTGGTTAGGACTTTCCTGGGCATTGCTTCAACGTCCCCGTACCCAGATTTGGGGAGATTTACTCTTTGGGTTTAGTTGGAGTTGGCTTGCTGGTTCTATTTATTGGGGCTGGTTGCGATGGGAACCTTTAGTTCATCTCCCCATTGAAGCTATTGGTTTACCCTTCGCCCTCTGGGGACTCTATCGGGGTTATTTGCGAGTGGGTAACTTATTTTATTTAGGTTCTTTACTGGGTACTGCAATTACCGATATTTACTTTTACTTAACGGGTTTAATTCCTTATTGGCGAGAGTTGATGAGTGTTGAACCTGATTTAGTCGCGCCTATTTTCAAAAGCGCGATCGCGCAAGTAGAATCTCCTTGGGGAATCACCTGTGCTATCATCCTTCTCGCGACCCTACTAACTATCGGTATTTCATCACTGAAAAAACCTCAGCCAGAATGGTGGGGATTTGGCGGTGCAGTATTAAGTACCATTCTTGTAGACGGTCTATTCTGGGTTGCTGCGTCCTTTTCTTAAACACACAGAAAAATTAACCCGAAACCGTAAGAATTTCCACCCCATCTTTCGTAACAGCCAGGGTATGCTCAAACTGAGCAGATAGCTTCTTATCTTTGGTAATTGCAGTCCAACCATCATCAAGGACAACCGCTTCCCAAGTCCCCTCATTAATCATCGGTTCAATCGTGAACACCATCCCAGGACGGATCTTTTTCCCCTTCCCTCTTGTGCCATAGTGAGGAACTTGAGGCGCAGTATGGAAAATATTACTAACCCCATGTCCGACAAAATCGCGAACTACAGAAAAACCATGAGACTCAGCATATTCTTGAATTGCTGCACCAATATCCCCAATCCTTGCGCCAGGCTTAACCGCAGCAATCCCCCGTCTTAAACATTCTTCAGTCACCTCCACCAAATTTTTCGCCGTTTCCGAAGGTGTCCCGACAAAGAAAGTGCGAGAAGTATCGCCGTGATAACCCTCCAAAGTCGGTGTAACATCAACATTGATAATATCCCCAGCCTGCAAAACCTGCTTACGATTAGGGATACCGTGACAAATTACTTCATTAACGCTAGTGCAAATTGACTTAGGAAAGCCATGATAGCCTAGAGGCGCACTAATAGCCCCATGGGCTTGCGTCCATCGTTCCGCTTCATCATTCAATTCAAGGGTACTTACCCCAGGTTTTATCATTGGGGTTAAATGATCAAGTAATTGTGAGGCTAGATGTCCAGCTTTGCGCATTTTCTCAACTTCCCGACTTGATAGTAATGTGATTGTTTCGCCCATGAGATCTATCTTTTATATTTGCTTAACGATGATTTATATAACGATTGGCTGTCTTTACGATAGCTTTAAATCGTTATCACTTGAGTGCTGAATCTTGCAGCAAAACAAAAAGTTTCCCAAAAGACTTGCCAAAACTATTTCCTTATGTATATAATTGGAAACTGTTGGCGCAAAACACAAATTAATCCTCAGTAGCTCAGTGGTAGAGCGGTCGGCTGTTAACCGATTGGTCGCAAGTTCGAATCTTGCCTGGGGAGTTTTTCAAAATAACCTGTTTGTAAGATTAAAAAGTGAGCAGGTATATTTTTCATCTACCTTTGGGATGAAGACCTATAACAAAAAAATAGCCAAATTTCCCTTCTAGTTGTAGAATTTAGAGCAAATCACCTTAAAATATAGACAACTTACGACGAAAGAGGGGACTCATGGTACAGGATGTCAAAAATAGCCTGGAAACAGACGCAAGCTGGACAACTTCAGATTTCAGCCATCTTGGCTCAGTAGAAGGTGATGCTGACCAGTTGATGGATGATCTGTTTTCAGATATTAATAATATGCTTGAAGATGGAACACAGTCAAGCCATGACTCTAGACAGCCAGAGTATGTTTCACTCCAATCAGTTGTTGTTCCGCCAATGCGTTTACCTATACCACCAGAAGCAGCAGAAGCTGTTCCTGAATCTGGCGAAGTTAAGGAAAAAATTCCTGAGCAAATATCTGTGGTGCGAACGACTCAAAGTCGTGTTTTATTAGCTCCTGATAAACTTCTTTTTGCAATTGCTTGTATTTCCTTCGTTGCTGTGGTTGGATGGCTTTTTTATGAAGGGAGATTAGCAGGGATTCAAGCTTATTTACAAGGACAGGGAACTGGACAAAATAGTAAACTTCTTTCAGCGTCGGATGCAGAGTTTATCGAGTATATGGGACGCTCTCTCGAGGCGATTAATAGCCAAGAAGCACCTTCTGAGTCTAATCTTGCATCTGCGCCCGTTTATCCTTCTATGAGTTCCCCCTCTGCACTCCCTCAACCCCAAACGGTACTAGAAAGGGTATTTATCCCTGTTTATCCCCCTAATCCTAATGCTCCTGCTCCCCAAGGGAATGAATCTGATGCTTCTTCGCAAGCTCAACAATCTCCACCAAGGGAAACGCTACAAGTTCCCTCCTCTCCTCAAATCCCTCAAGTATTAGTTCCACCGCCTCGTTTAAGTCCTCCTGCTCCCATTCCTGCTCCCACTCCCACCCCTGCTCGCGCTCCCACTCCCACCCCTCCACCTGCTCCCACTCCCACCCCTGCTCCTACTGTCCCCCATACATTGGTGGGTTTGTTGGAGTTAGGAGATCGTTCCGCAGCACTATTTAATATTAATGGTGTGACTCAAAGGATTCATATCGGTGAGACGATTGGGACTACTGAGTGGACTCTTGTTTCGGTAGAGAATCAAAGAGCAGTAATCCGTCGTAATGGGGAAGTTCGTTCTATTCTGGTAGGTCAGAATTTATGACAAATGGTTCTAAAAAACGCGATCGCTCCGCCGACCCGTCAAGGTATCGTGCTGATCGCGCTAAAAAGAAATTAGGTACAGAAAAATATGCCCGTCTGAGAGCGGAAGTAAATGCTCCTTATCGGGGTTTGAGGAAGTTTGTCTATTTCACTTTCGGTGCTTCGGGTTTTATTGGCGCATTCATCTTTTTAGCTCAGTTAGCAGCGGGTCGTAATGTTAGTTCCGCTTTACCTAATTTAGCTTTACAGGTGGGCGTTGTCGCCTTAATGGTGTTGCTATTTAGATGGGATAGCAAAGGAGGAAATAAAAAATAATGAAACCTTTAGAGACGGGAAATTCCCCGTCCCTACTGTAATTAAACAAGGCTTATTCCGACTCGTCCTGAGAGTCTTCATCATTATTATTGTCAGACTCAGAAACGGGAACAACACCACCACCCAACTCTAGGGCTTGACGAACCTTCACTTCAACTTCTTTAGCCAACTCAGGGTTATCTTCGAGATACTTCACTGCATTATCCCGACCTTGGGAAATATTATCACCTTCGTAGCTATACCAAGCTCCTTTACGGACAATAACATCGGTTTTTTCTGCTAAATCTACCAGACAGCCCACACTGGAAATTCCATGACCAAAGATAATATCAAATTCAGCAATCCGAAATGGTGGAGCAACTTTATTTTTGGCAACTTTCACCTTAGCGCGAATTCCGTATTCTCCTTCACTGGCTCTTTTTAGGGTTTGGATGCGCCGAATATCTAGACGGACGGAGCAATAGAATTTAAGTGCATTCCCGCCTGTGGTGACTTCGGGGCTACCATAGGTAATACCAATTTTTTGGCGTAGTTGGTTGAGGAAGATAACAGTACAGCCAGATTTACCAATATTACCAGCAATTTTACGCAAGGCTTTACTCATTAAACGAGCTTGTAAGCCCACCTGGGTATCCCCCATTTCCCCTTCGATTTCCGCGCGAGGGGTTAAGGCTGCTACTGAGTCAATTACGACGATATCAACCGCAGAGGAACGGACGAGTTGATCAACAATTTCTAAGCCTGATTCTCCAGTGTCGGGTTGAGCGACTAAGAGGTTAGCAATATCTACCCCTAAAGCAGCAGAGTAGGTCGGGTCAAGGGCGTGTTCCGCATCGACAAAAGCAGCAACGCCACCAGCTTTTTGAACTTCCGCGATCGCGTGTAGTGCTAGAGTAGTTTTTCCTGAACTTTCTGGTCCATAAATTTCAATGATGCGACCTTTAGGTAAACCGCCTCCCAAGGCGAGGTCAAGGGTAAGTGCGCCACTAGAAATAGTTTCTATCCTCATGCGAGTAGCGTCACCAAGACGCATGATTGCACCTTTACCGAAGTTACGCTCGATCTGATTAAGAACGACGCTTAAAGCTTTTTCTTTATCGGAATTGTTAGTTATAGCAGATGTGGATGTAGGAGTAGCCATGAAATCTCTAGTTTATATAAGTGTGAATAAGATAGGGAAATCAACCTATTTCAATTGTAAGCACTTCTCTGAAAAAGACTAATTTGTGATTACCTAAAAATCTGATTAAAGACAGTCAGTGAAATAGTACAAAAGTATCTATTCATTGTAGCGTTTTTTTCGGCTTTGGGGGAGGGTCTGTTGCATTTTGTTGCAGCTTGGGATTTAAGATTTTTTTTAGAGATCCCCTTGCCAAAGCTTGGTTTTTTTGTTATCTTGGATAAGCGTTCAAAAACGTCCTTGCCAGGATAGCTCAGTCGGTAGAGCAGTGGACTGAAAATCCTCGTGTCGGCGGTTCAAATCCGCCTCCCGGCACTTCTTAACACCATATGTAGTAAGTAACTCACCAATACTTGCTGTGGCAGAAGACTTTATCCTGTGGCGACACAACCTCGATGGGGGTTAGGATAATGTCCAACTAAAGCAAATTTGCTGATAATTGTGCCATTCTTTCTGAAGATTTGGGCATATGAATGTAGCATTTACTAAAGTGGGGAAAATCAAATGAGTTTTTTGAAAATGCTGCTGGGTCTTGCGCTAATGCTACTCGGAATTTATTTCCTAAGCAAGAATATTTTTATCACAACCAATGTTTCTCCTTACTGGTGGCGTGGGATTTCGGCGGATCTTTCTATTTTGTCCCTAGTAGTTGGTATCGTGATGATTGTGATGATACCTGGGGTAGCTAAATATTTAGGGTGGGGCTTAGTCGGTTTTGGTATAGTTTTGGTTTTCGCTAGTAGTAGGGCTATTTTGAACCCTACCAGTCTTTGGCAGTTCTTTGTTGCTACTTTTTCCTTTGTAGCAGGTTATAAACTGATGGCAGGAAAGAGGATGTCATTTTAGAGTAGATTTGGGGCTTCCGTTCTAAAAGCTAAAATAGAAGGGAAGAACTATCTTTTCTCATCCTAACCTTGTGACTGTATTTGCCGACGAAAAGCTTTTATTTACCCCAGCAACCCCCGAACCAGATGCGATTCCCGTTATTTTTGCCTTCCCCAATGATTACACTGTTGGTATTACCAGTTTAGGCTATCAGGTAGTGTGGGCAACTCTAGCTAGTCGTTCAGATTTACAAGTTAGTCGCCTCTTCACTGATATCCGCGACCCTCTCCCCTCAGAACCAGAGTTACTAGGATTTTCTGTCTCTTGGGAATTAGACTATATTAATATCCTTGACTTAATTGAATCTCTCGATATTCCCCTACGCGCGACAGAAAGGGGAAATAACCATCCTTTAATCTTTGGGGGTGGTTCAGTTTTATCTGCCAATCCTGAACCATTTGCGGAGTTCTTTGATATTATCCTCTTGGGAGATGGGGAAGATTTATTACCCAACTTTATTGAAGCTTATCAGGAAGTTAGAGATTGCGATAACGAAGTTAAGCCTTACGGCTATCGCGCCACAAAACTTCGTCATTTAGCCCAAGTCCCAGGAATTTATATTCCCAGTCTTTACAACATCACCTATGCTAGTCCCGATGGTGAAATTGTCGCCATTGACCCCATAGATTCCGACATTCCAGCCATAGTAGAGAAACAAACCTATCGCGGAAATACCCTTTCCACCTCCACCGTTGTCACCGAAAAATCCGCCTGGGAAAATATCTATATGGTAGAAGTGGTGCGTAGTTGTCCAGAAATGTGCCGTTTCTGTCTCGCCAGCTATGTAACCTTACCCTTTCGTACCGCCAGTTTAGAAGCCTCCCTAATTCCCGCAATTGAGAAAGGGTTAACCGTCACCAACCGTATTGGCTTACTTGGCGCATCCGTCACCCAACACCCCGAATTTGAAGCCCTCCTTGACCATTTCGCCCAACCTCAATATAAGGACGTTCGCCTCAGTATCGCCTCTGTCCGAACTAACACCGTCACCGAAAAATTAGCCCGTACCCTTGCTAGTCGTGACACCCGTTCTATTACCATCGCCGTAGAAAGTGGTTCAGAGAACCTACGCAAAATCATCAATAAAAAACTCGATAACGAAGAAATTATTCAAGCTGCGGTGAATGCAAAAGCTGGGGGATTAAAGGCGATAAAATTATATGGGATGGTGGGAGTTCCAGGAGAAACCGAAGCGGATATAGATGCAACTATCGCGATGTTAAAAGCAGTCAAAAAAGCTGCTGCTGGCTTACGCATTACCTTTGGTTGTTCTACCTTTGTCCCTAAATCCCATACTCCCTTTCAATGGTTTGGAGTTAATTCAGAAGGGAAACAACGCCTTAAACGCTTACAAAAGGAATTGCGGAGTAATGGGATAGATTTTCGTCCTGAAAGTTATAACTGGTCAGTAATTCAAGGCTTAATTTCCAGGGGCGATCGCCGTTTAGCACCTCTACTGGAACTCACTAGGGGTTATGGTGATACGGTGGGAAGTTATAAGCGTGCCTTTAAGCAACTGAAAGGACAGCTTCCTAGTTTAGATTACTATGTTCATGCCAACTGGTCAGAAGATACTATTTTACCTTGGCAACATCTACACACAAATTTACCTCAAGCCACTCTCATCAAGCATCTAGAAAGCGCAAAAGCATATTTTCCCGAATCTAAACTTCAACCTCTTGCTTAACCTTGTCTTTTTTGCAAGCATCACTAACTAGACACTACGATCAACTAAACTATGCAAAATACTGCCCAATATTACTGCGCCTTTTGTGGCGAAGCAAGCACTACCTTTATAGATATCAGCATGGGATTACAGCAGTCTTATGTCGAGGATTGCCAAGTTTGTTGCCGTCCAAACGTCCTTTATGTCAGAATTGATGAAGATACTCTTGATATCGAAATTGATACAGACTATCAAGAGTAAACTTTAAAATAATTTGCTTACATATCCTCAGCTTGACGTAAGCGAGTTACCTTCAGATTGAAATTACCCCCACTGGTTTGTCCAAACGCAAGGACTCGAACCGTATAATTACCCGTTTCTGTGATTCGCGCAAATAAGAGGGAGTTGGTTGTACCATCGGGACCATCATCATTTTCCCCGACAACTAAGCCGTCAGTAGCGATAAGCTTAACCACAGTATCAAATTCATCAGAGGTGAGATCAATTACGACTTGATCTTCTGCTTGTAGCCTAACAAGATAGTCCCGTGAAAATCCCCCTTCTCCTGTGGGAATATCTCGGTCTGTTAAGCCATCAGAAATTTCATTATTGGTTCGCAGCGGAATTGGGCTATACATAACATGCTGGGCATTGACCTCAGATTGAACTCCAATCGTGGTGAGGGTTGCAGTTAGCAATATAGCAGCATAACTAGGAAACAATAAAACTTTAGCCATAAATAAATATAAATATTAGCCCACATACTTTAATATCAAGGGGAGTGCTTGACGGCTCAATACACTCCCTCTTACTTTACCCTTATTAGGGGTCGTTTAATGTTATTTGCGGTGGCACAAATTTACTTATAAAGTTCCGTAGCTAGGCGAAAAGCCATAATGCCAGGAATAAGTGCCACAACGAGAGCAACAAAAACTTGCATATCTGATAAAGAACCCATAATTGCTTTAACTCCTGATTTTAAACAATGTTTACCCATTCAACTTTGCCCCATAACAGCCACAATTTTAAACATCTTGTTACAAAAATTAGAATTACGGGAGAAAAGAAGCAAAAAAAAGCTTCTAGTAAAATGGACTAGAATGATCTAGCTATTAATGGAAAAAGAGAAAACGTAAATCTAAAGTCCAGTCGCAAGTCGTGTTGAAGCTATTTTCTTAATGAGCCAAATTTACAGCGCTTACACATTATTTCTCAGTTTGTTGGTTGAGGCAATGCCCTTTTTGCTACTTGGGGTCTTGCTTTCGAGTGCTTTACTAATATTTGTTGATGAAAAGAAACTTATTGCGAGAAGTCCCCGTAATCCTGTTCTTGGGGCAATTGCAGGGAGTTGTTTTGGTTTTCTATTTCCCGTGTGTGAATGTGGGAATGTGCCTGTTGCCCGCCGTTTACTGATGCAGGGGGCATCTCCAGCGGTGTCAATTGGCTTTCTTCTTGCAGCCCCAACGATTAACCCTGTGGTGATTTGGTCAACTTGGGTCGCCTTTCCTGATAATCCTGGGATTGTGGTCTGGCGCGTCATCTTTTCTTTGATAATCGCGATTATTATGGGAACTGTGTTTAGTGTTTCAGGAGATCTCAAACCTCTGCTGCGTCCTGAGATTTTTCGTTGTATACCAAGACAAACTCCTCCCCAGGAAAAATCTTGGCAAAAAGTTGAACCCACCCCATCTTTACTACAATCAGGGACTTTTATTCTCGGACAACCTGGACAACCAGTGCGGATGGATACCCTGTTAGCAGAAGCAAATATGGGAGGATATACCGCTGCTATCAACACAACTTCCAATTTACCCAGGCTTTTTCGCTTATTCCTAGAGAATGTGGGGCAAGAGTTACGAGAGTTAGGGGGGATGTTAGTTCTTGGTAGCGCGATCGCGGCAATAATTCAAGTCTTTATTCCCAGGGAAATCATTCTCAGTTTAGGGCAAGATCCCATTACCGCAATCCTCGCCATGATGGTCTTAGGGGCGGTAGTTTCCATCTGTTCGACCGTTGATGCCTTTTTTGCCCTTTCCTTTGCTTCCTTCTTCACCAGTGGCTCTGTCCTGGCATTTTTAGTCTTTGGTCCGATGATTGATATTAAAAGTGTTGGCTTAATGCTGACAGTTTTTAAACCACGTATCGTCTTTTATCTGTTTGCCCTAATTGCCCAACTAATCTTTATCTTCACGCTGTTATATAGCTATTTGTCATGAACATAAAAAATCCCCTGATGCAAAAATTCTTGCCTTGGCTAGATGTCATCACCTTTACCGCCTGGGGAGCTTTATTTCTGCGATACTGGTCTTCTGATCTACTCGCTTTACTAATTCATCCCAACTTTTTCCCTTTAGTCTTGGGTACAGGTCTAATTTTGCTGATGTTAGCAAGCTTTAAAACCCTGACCATGATACGCTCGAAATTAATACCAAGTAATCCTGGTAGTACAAGCCATATTACTCTCTTTCCTCCCAGTTTAAGCCTAGCGTTAATGCTAGGAGTAGCAATTATTGGTTTTTTGATTCCCCCAGGAGTGCTAACTAGTCAAACCGCCATGCAACGGGGTGTAAGCGAAACCTTACCTGTAACTCGTAGCCAACCTGCATCTTTTCGGGCAACAGTAAAGCCAGAAAATCGGACTTTAATTGAATGGGTACGCACCCTAAATGCTTATCCTGAACCCGATGCCTATGTCGGTCAAAAAGCCAATGTAACGGGGTTTGTCGTCCATTCTCCCAACCTTCCCGACAATTACCTTCTCCTCACCCGTTTTGTCATTAGTTGCTGTGCTGTGGATGCTTACCCCGTTGCCTTACCTGTAAAGTTAGAGCAAGATAAAGATACTTATCCCCCTGACACCTGGCTTGAGGTACAAGGGCAAATGATTACAGAAACCCTAGAATTTGAGGGTACAACCCAGGGAAGTTCAACAGAACAGCGAAAACTTGTTATTTCTGCCCAGGCGATTGAAATTGTCCCCACACCGAGAGATCCTTATGAGTATTAGGTAGGAAGTAGGGGTGAGGGGGTGGATTTATTAGAGATGGAGTCTTTAGAAAAGAGAAATTTTGCATTTGTCCTTTGAAAATGACCAAAAGCTGCTATCTTAAGTGGAGATAAGTAAAGTGCAAACCTTGAACATAGTAGCAACGGAATGACTTATAAGAGGGTCTTACTCAAACTGAGTGGTGAAGCCTTAATGGGCAACTTGGGTTACGGAATTGACCCCAACATAGTAGATGAAATTGCCGATGAAATTTCAGAAGTTGTCAAGTCAGGGGTACAAATCGTAATTGTTGTCGGAGGTGGCAACATTTTTCGGGGTATTAAAGCAGCATCCGCAGGAATGGATCGGGCGACAGCAGACTATATTGGCATGATTGCCACGGTTATGAATGCGATGACCTTGCAGGATGCCTTGGAACGGAAGGAAATTCCTACCCGTGTTCAAACCGCGATCGCGATGCAAGAAGTCGCTGAACCCTATATTCGTCGTCGCGCCATTCGTCACCTGGAAAAAGGTCGAGTAGTTATCTTTGGGGCAGGATCGGGTAATCCTTTCTTTACCACTGATACCACCGCAGCTTTACGGGCAGCAGAAATAGATGCGGACGTAATTTTTAAAGCCACAAAAGTCGATGGCATATATGATAAAGATCCAAAGACTAATAGCGACGCTCAACGCTATGATAATTTAACGTATAGTGATGTTCTCGCCCAAGATTTACGAGTCATGGACGGAACCGCGATCGCGTTATGTAAAGAAAATAATATACCAATAGTCGTTTTTAACCTTTCGGTATCGGGTAACATTGTCCGTGCTGTCAAAGGAGAAACAGTTGGCACATTTGTGGGAGGAAAAGATGAAGTTAGCCGACGTTGAAAGCCAGATGCAAAAGGCAGTAGAGGCAACTCAAAGGTCATTTAATACAATTCGCACAGGAAGAGCAAACCCTTCCTTGTTAGATCGGGTCATGGTGGAATATTATGGGGCAGATACCCCCTTAAAAGCCCTGGCAAGTGTCAGCACCCCCGATGCTTCAACAATCATGATCCAACCCTATGATAAAGGGAGTCTGGGCGTGATTGAAAAGGCAATTTCTCTATCGGATTTGGGTTTAACCCCAAACAACGATGGTAATCTCATTCGTCTGAATATTCCCGCTTTAACCACTGAACGTCGCCAAGAATTGGTGAAGTTGGCTGGGAAATTTGCAGAAGAGGGAAAGGTTTCCATTCGTAATATCCGCCGTGATGCTATTGATGATGTGCGCAAAGACGAGAAAGATAGTAATATCTCTGAAGATGAGTCAAGAGACTTACAAGACGAGATTCAACAATTAACAGATAAATATACCGCTAAAACTGATGAAGTTCTTGCTGAAAAAGAGAAGGACATCACAACTCTTTAGTTGTTTAAATAAAGTTTTATCGTATTAGATCGGGGGTTATCACCCCTTTCTTAAGTTAAGTAAATTCACTGAGCTATTGCCCTTCAGCCTCTTAAATAATCTTTCGCGGGGAAGAGGCTATATCTATCAAAAGAAGGAAAAATAGCACCAGTGATGAATCCCTTAGATCATTAATCCTTTAGATCATTTGCAATTATTCAATTATTATAGATGGAATTTTCCTTGACCCAACACACTTCAGAAAAAGTTGATCGAATTCTTCTCGTTGATGACTCAGCGGATAACCTTTTTTTAGTACAAAGTATTCTCGAAGAAGAAGGTTATCAAATCTTTTTAGCAGAAGCGGGTCAGATTGCCTTGGATTTTATTAGACAGTCCCCTCCAGATTTGATATTACTGGATGTAATGATGCCTGTCATGGATGGATTTGAAGTAACTCGTAAAATTCGCAATAGCCAATTGCCTTTCATTCCGATTCTGCTGATTACTGCTTATGATCAACCTAGTGTCGTTAAAGGTTTAGATAATGGGGCAGATGACTTTATTCGTAAACCTGTCGAAGTTGATGAACTTTTAGCAAGGGTGAGATGTTTATTGAGGCTTAAACATAGTGTAGATGAACGAGACGCGATCGCGCGCCAACGAGAAGACTTTGTTTCCCGTCTCACCCATGACCTTCGCACCCCCCTCGTCGCAGCCGATAGAATGCTACAACTCTTTCAAGAAGGGGCATTAGGAGATCTTCCCCCCACCATGTTAGAAGCAATCCAAACAATGCTTCGCAGTAATAGAAATTTGCTAGATATGGTCAACACCTTACTTGAAGTCTATCGCTATGAAGCTGGAAGTAAAACCCTAAGTTTCACCGAGGTAAATCTCCCAGAATTATTGCAAAATGTGATTTCTGAACTCATCCCTCTCACGAAAGAGAAGAATTTAGAAATAGAACAGAGCTATCCTGAAGAAAAAGTAATCGTCAAAGCAGAACGCTTAGAATTACACCGTGTCTTTACCAATCTAATTGCCAATGCGATTAAATTTACCGATGAGGGGTCTGTTTCCATTCGATTGCAAATATCCCAGGAAAATGACTATTCTTTGGCGACAGTAGAAATCGAAGATACTGGTACAGGAATTTCTCAAGAAGATCAACAACATCTCTTTCTCCGCTTTCGTCAGGGAAGACACAACCGTTCAGGAAGCGGTCTAGGGTTACATTTATCTCGCCGTATTGTTGAAGCTCACGAAGGCACAATCAAAGTAGAATCAGAATTAGGTAAAGGCACAAAATTTATCGTTTGCTTACCCACAAACAGCAAACTATTAAATTATCAACCCCTTTGAAACAATACCCGATAAACTGGGTCATGGCGAGAAAGAGTTAACAACTCTCGGTCTGTTGCTGTGGGCAGGGGATTATAATCTAACCAAGGTTGAGAATGTTGCTGAGTAAAAACAAGATTTTCAGCGAAACGCATTTGCATCTCCTGCGCCACTTCTTTCACATCAGACTGTAAAAAGACCATCCCCCCCTCAGCCAAAGATTCTCCGATAAGATTTACCAACTCTGGCTGTACAACTCGGCGTTTAATATGGCGAGTCTTAAACCAGGGGTCAGGAAATTGAATTGTCACCCGTTGTAAAGTTCCCTGGGGGAAAGAAGCTAATAATCCTTTCAAAGAAGCATTGACATTACAGAAAATAAAATCAAGATTATTCAATCCCAACTTATCCCGTTTCACTAAAGCCTTTTTTACTAATGGCTCGCGAATTTCTAACCCCAAAAAGTTATACTCAGGCTGTACCTGGGCTATTCCTAGCAAAAAACTGCCCCAACCACAACCAATATCAAGATGTAAAGGTTGATTAGGGTCTTCATAGACTTCTTCCCAATTAGGAGGAGTCACCTCAAAAGCATAGGCTTTGCTTAAAGGATTAACGTGCTGACGAACTCGAATTGGCAAATTTAAAACTCCTAATTGAATCTAAGGTTATCCTTGATATGGTTGTCCAGTGAACAAAATTTTTGCAAATATCTTGGAAATACCGTGGTTAACTATCGCTTCGCTGTCATTAGTGATCTTCATATCGCCTTACCTCAAACGGTTTGGAATCATCCCAATCGCTTCCATCTAGTAGAAGTCAGCATTCCCGCTTTAGAAATTGCGCTTCAACACTTAGAACGCCTTGACTTAGACTTTCTTCTCCTACCAGGAGACTTGACCCAACATGGAGAAAAAGAAAATCATCAATGGTTACAAAAGCGTTTATCTGCTTTACCATTTCCTACCTATGTCATTCCTGGTAATCATGACGTTCCCAATTTAGAAACAACAGAAGCTATAATTGGGTTCCAAGATTTTCCTTACTACTATCAACAATTCGGCTATCAAGACCCAAACCAACTTTACTACACTCAAGAGATCTTACCAGGATTACAACTTATAGCCCTCAATTCCAATAATTTCAATAGCGAAGGCGAACAATTAGGGCGTTTAGATGAACAACAGCTTACCTGGCTTGCTCAAGTTTTAACGCAAGTACAAGACAAAACTGTACTAGTAATGATTCATCATAACGTGGTGGAACACCTACCAGCACAAGCACAGCATAAACTAGGGCAACGTTATATGCTCGATGACGCGAAAAAACTGCGGAAAATGCTCCAATCCGCTGGGGTAAAACTGGTTTTTACTGGACACTTGCATATTCAAGATATTGCACAAGCAGATGGGGTTTATGATATTACCACAGGCTCTCTTGTTAGTTATCCCCATCCCTATCGAGTTTTTCAACTGAAAACTAGCCCAGTGAAGCACTTAGAGGTTAAATCCTATCATGTGCAAGCTGTACCTGGTTGGGAAAACCTCCAAGAAGTTTCTCGCCAGTGGATGGGAGAACGTTCTGAACCCTTTATGATTAGTTTGCTGACTGATTCTCCCCTGGAAATACCTTCGAGGAAGGCGAAAGAACTTGTTGCGAAACTGCGTTACTTCTGGGCGGATATAGCAGCAGGAGATACAGTATTTGACTTTGCTCATTTTCCCCCTCTTGCGCGGAAATACCTCGAACAATTTGGGGCGATTACGAAAGAGGGAGTCCCGAATCAAATTGATAATCAAGCCAAAATTCTCTTTTAATAATGTACTGCGATTACCTCATTCAAATTCTCACTGCCCGTGTTTATGATGTTGCCCAAGAAACCCCTCTAGAATACGCGGATAACCTTTCTAAGCGTTTGAATAATAAACTTTTGCTGAAACGGGAAGATATGCAATCAGTCTTCTCATTTAAGCTGCGAGGGGCTTATAACAAGATGGCGCAACTTTCCCCAGAGTTATTAGCTAAGGGGGTGATTGCAGCATCCGCTGGAAATCATGCGCAAGGGGTGGCTTTGGCTGCATCCCATCTGGGAACAACAGCAATTATTGTTATGCCGGATACCACGCCCCAGGTGAAGATAGATGCGGTGAAGGCGCGAGGGGGAGAGGTGATTTTATTTGGGGATACCTATCATGAGGCTTGCGAATATGCTCATCAAATTGAAGTAGAGAAAGGTTTGACTTTTATTCATCCCTTCGATGACCCTGATGTGATTGCTGGACAGGGGACAATTGGGATGGAGATTCTGCGCCAACATCAACAGGATATTCATGCTATTTTTGTGGCGATTGGGGGAGGAGGTTTAATTTCTGGAATTGCTGCTTATGTGAAGCGTTTACGTCCAGATATAAAGATTATTGGGGTTGAACCTGTCGATGCAGATGCGATGTATCAATCTCTACAAGCAGGGAAAAGAATTCGTTTACCCCAGGTAGGATTATTTGCGGATGGGGTAGCAGTTCGGGAAGTAGGAAAAGAAACTTTTCGCCTTTGTCAGCAATATGTTGATGAGATTATTCGGGTTGAAACTGATGATATTTGTGCTGCGATTAAAGATGTTTTTGAGGATACTCGTTCAATTTTAGAACCTGCTGGCGCACTCGCGATCGCGGGAGCAAAAGCCTATGTTGAACAAAACCAAATTGAAGGTAAAACCCTAGTAGCAGTAGCTTGTGGGGCGAATATGAATTTTGATCGCCTTCGTTTTGTCGCTGAAAGGGCAGAATTTGGCGAAAGACGTGAAGCTATTTTTGCGGTAACAATTCCCGAAGAAAGGGGAAGCCTCCGCAAATTTTGTGATTGTATTGGTAAACGTAACCTTACAGAATTTAATTATCGTATCACCGATGAAAAAGACGCTCATATCTTTGTCGGTATGCAAATTGAAAATCGTGCGGACGCAGCCAAAATTGTCGAAAGGTTTGAAAACTCAGGCTTAAAAACCCTAGACTTAACAGACGATGAATTAACCAAGCTACACCTGCGCCACATGGTCGGTGGACACTCCCAACTAGCAAAAAATGAACTCCTCTATCGTTTTGAGTTTCCCGAACGTCCAGGGGCATTAATGCGGTTTGTCAATTCCATGAGTCCCGACTGGAATATTAGCCTTTTTCACTATCGCAATAATGGTGCAGATTATGGGCGCATTGTTGTCGGGATGCAAGTTCCTCCCCATGAAATCCATCGCTGGGAAGATTTTCTCGCTAAACTCAGTTATCGCTACTGGGATGAAACTGATAATCCTGCTTATAAGTTGTTTTTAGCATAGAATTCAGTATTTCTGAACTTAGACACAATTCGTTAAACTAAAGTAGAACCCTTTATACAGTAACGATATATGGCGACAAATATGGCGACAAACCCTGCCATTCTCCAAGCCGTTGAAAAGCTAGACTATCGTGTTACCGTTGGTGATGTTGCCAGCAAAGCTGGTTTAGATATTAATATAGCTCAACAGGGCTTATTAGCTCTAGCAAGTGATGCTGGCGGACACCTCCAAGTTGCAGAGTCAGGAGATATAGCCTATTCTTTCCCGAAGAATTTTCGCACAGTCCTACGCAATAAATATTGGCAAATCCGCTTCCAGGAAAACTGGCAAAAAGTTTGGAATTTTTTATTCTATTTAATTCGTGTCTCTTTTGCGATTCTTCTTATTGTTTCTATTGGTTTGATTTTACTTAGCATTGCGATTGTAGCAATCTATTTAAGTTCCCAAGGCGATCGCGATAATGGTGGTGGTCGCAGTCGCGGTAGTAGTCGGGGGGGAGGCTTTGCTTTTATGCCTCGCTTTTTCCTATTCCCAAGTTTTGGGAGAGTATTTAGGCGTGATTACTACAACACGCGCCAGCCAACTAGAACAGTCACTTCAACTGCAACTCAAAGTCCAGCAGAGATGAATTTCTTTGAGTCTGTTTTCTCTTTTCTGTTTGGGGATGGTAATCCAAATGCAGATTTAGAAGAGCGACGTTGGCAAGAAATTGGTCGTATTATTCGTAATAATAAGGGTGCTGTAGTTGCTGAACAAATTGCCCCCTATATGGATAATGTTGACCGCGATGAGGATTTCATGATAGCTGTCCTCTCAAGGTTTAACGGCTATCCAGAAGTTTCTCCTTCTGGGGAACTGGTTTATTATTTCCCTGAGTTGCAAATTAGTGCTAGTCGCAGTAATAGAAGTGAGAGACTTGCTGCTGATTATCTCAATGAATATCCTTGGCGGTTTACTCGCGCCACTCCTAACCAGGTTCTAATCGCGATTGGGTTAGGTTCGGTGAATATTATTGGGGCGTTGGTCTTACGGACAATGCTAACTCCTGAGTTGGCTGTGGAAATTGGCGGACTAGTTGCTTTTGTGCAATCAATTTTTTGGCTGTTACTCGCTTACGGTATTGGCTTTTTAAGCATTCCCCTAATTCGCTATTTCTGGATTAAGGGTCGCAATGCTAAAGTTGAAAAAAGAAATAAGATGAGACGCGATCGCGCTCAAGTTATCCACTCTGCTGATCCAGAATTACAGCATAAAATTGCCTACGCCCAACAGTTTGCGGAACAAAAGGTGATCAGTACGGAAGACTTGACCTATACCACGGAAACAGATCTCTTAGACCAAGACTTAGAACGCTCAGATAAAATTGACGCAGAATGGCGCAAACGCTTAGAAGATTTGGACAACTAAATTAAGTTCTTGAAGAATTTGCTAAGTAAACCCTGATCTAGCTGTTCGCTTTCCCTATTTCCTAAACATTATCAAGATCTTGGGGTATAAAACCTCGTCCTTTTAGGACGGCATTATATGAGAGGTGCTAACATAAATATACCTCGAATTAATCAAGCTGATGAGAGTAATAGAGTTCAAGGCACAAGGAAAACCAGAACAATTCAACGCTATTGACTCCGCAATTAGGACAGTTCAATTCATTCGGAACAAAGCCTTACGGTTTTGGATAGATGGATTAGGTAAGTCTCAATATGACCTCAACAAATATTGTGCTGTCTTAGCCAAAGAGTTTTCCTTTTGCAAAGATCTCAACAGTATGGCTCGTCAGGCTAGTGCAGAACGAGCATGGTCTGGGATCTCTAGATTCCATGATAACTGCAAAAAGTCTATTCCTGGTAAGAAAGGATTCCCTGCTTTTCAGAAAAATAACCGTTCCGTTGAATACAAATCATCAGGATGGAAGCTCTCTGAAACCAGAAAAAGAATTACCTTTACCGACAAAAAAGGAATAGGTACGCTTAAACTCAAGGGGACTTGGGATCTAAACTACTATCAATTAGACCAGATAAAACGAGTTAGGTTGGTGGGTCGGGCTGATGG
>JBBQDV010000004.1:0-34054 GCA_038320005.1 Cyanophyceae cyanobacterium | reverse complement strand
CTTTCCACTCATTCCCATCATGGAAGACTTTGAACTCATCAAACGCTTACAAAAACAAGGAAAAATTGCCCTTATCCCCACACCAGTCATCACATCAGGTCGTCGTTGGCAAAAATTAGGAGTCGCCAAAACAACCCTAATTAATCAGACTATTATTCTCGGCTATTACTGCGGAATTTCCCCCCATCGTTTAGCCTCCTGGTATCGCAAACGGGTTTAAAACCGATACCGCAAAACGGCAACCAACTTAAGGCGGGACAAAAGAGGGACTTCGTTCGCGATTGTGAGTCACGAACAATAGCCATTCCCACCTGACTTACCATGAATTTAAGAGAACGCTGTCATTCATGTTTTCCAAGCAAGGTATCCCTCAATCCCTCCTCCCCTAACAGGAGATGCTGTTAATTACCTTGTCCATACTTTTTCTTGAACAGACCACCAAATCCTAACGCAAGGGCAGAACCGAGAATCGTAAGGGGTTCGGGGACTGGTGTAGGAGGACTTGCTGGTCCTACATAAACTGTAAAGTGAGATAGACCTGGACCTGGCTTATCATTACCCTTAAAAAGACCGGAGGTGTTCCAAGAACCACTGGTTGTATTACCATCCATAGAGTAGGCACTGAAGGAAGGACCTCCTTTAAGGACGATCATAAAGGGAGAAGTAAGCCCAGCGATACTCCAAGTACCATCTTGACCACCACCAGCAACAGTTAGTCCGCCATTAGTACCGTGATCATTATCTACCTTCGCCCACTGAGTCCAGGTACTAACACCAAATAATCCACTTAGGTCTTGGTTAGCATCGTTCCCTTCAAAAGCACCTTCACAAGCAGTAGCCCCCCCCAAATTTGATATTGAACAGTTTACTGCTCCTTTTACCAGGGCTGCGTTTGCATTAATCGCAGTACCAGCAATAACCGCAGAGGCGAGGAAGGAAGAAGTCACTAGAGTAGATAAAATACCTTTCATAGTTTTGTATACCTTTTGAGTACGAGAATAAAGATTGTTTGATGGCTTAGCTGATAGAGGTTATTTGAGTAGATCACAGGATTTATCTTTAGTTAAAAACCAGTAATCAGACAAAAGGTTACGTATAAACAACTAGTCCACTGCCTGTAATATTGCATAAATAATTTTTAAATGCAACTATTTTGGCAATATTTCTTAACGGTAAAAATCCTTAGCAATTAGATCTGGACTAAATAAACTAGGTCTTTTCGACTTATTTGGGCTTATCTCGCCCTGGTAATTGCTTAGGAGTATAGATTTCAGGATAATCATTGTAACGTTCGAGAACATTAAGAGTCGCTGCTAACCCAACATTAAAACCTACATTCCGCACCCCAACTGTGGTTTGCGCTGTCGCTTAACAATGCCTAAACATCTTTGATGGTCAGGGAGCGATAGCATCACTTAGATCGACCAAGACTGCATAAAACAGCCAAGTCCCCCAAATCTGTAGCTTGATGCCATTAATTGAACCCGTCCATAAATAACTCAAACCCAGCAACCGCTTCACCGTATTGATAGCTATCGGTAAAATCATTCAAGTCCCTATTCTCTATAAGTTTAACACCCTAGTGAAACCAGTAATTAGCTTAGATAGACTTCATTTCCGTGAGGGTTTGCCTTGAAAGAAAACCTTTCCACCTTTATCATCGACGAAATGACAACTACGCCAGGAAGTGAAAAACGATTTGAAGATAGAATCATCAGACTTGCGGTAATAGTCTCCCAAAATTGGTTTGATAGCCTCTGTAGCTGTTTTTAGATGGTAGTGAGGCATATTGAGAAAGATATGGTGGGCGACATGAGTACCAATATTGTGATGAATACCATTAAATAACCCATAGTTGCGGTCAATCGTGGATAATGCACCTTTGAGAAAATACCAATCTTCATTGTGATACCAGGGAATATCCGCTTCAGTGTGATGTAAGAAGGTGACTAAATCAAGCCAAACCACAAAGACGAGATAAGGTACAACATAATATTTGAGCAAAAATAGCCAACCAAATTGAAATGCTAACCAACCTAAAAAGCCAATCATTAATGTCCAGAGGACTGTACTCGTGATAATGTCCCACTTTTCTGAAGGTCGAAACAAACGGCTACTAGAAGCAAAATGTGAACCTGCTTCTCGTTCAGGAGAACCGATAAATAAATAAAGCGGATAAGCCACAAGTATCCCCAAGCTTTCAAAACGCAAAAACTTTTCCCACCTGGTCATTGACCGATAGCTACTTTCCGTAAGGGGATACCAACTTTCATCGGTTTGGATGTTTCCAGTATTTTGGTGATGGGTGCGGTGACTAATGCGCCAACCATGATAAGGAACTAAAATCGGAATATGAGACAGATGCCCAATTAAATTATTAAGCCATTTCTGCTTAGAAAAAGAACCATGTCCGCAGTCATGTCCGACTACAAATAATGCCCAAAACATTGTACCTTGCATTACCCAAAATATAGGTAAAAACCACCAATAATCAAGAAAAGAGACTAGTCCATAAAGCAGACCAATTACAGAAATATCAAGGAAGAAGTAAAAAAGGGATTTTGCGATAGATGGTTCAAAGCAGTAAGCAGGAATAGCCGATTTGAGGTCTTGTAGAGTGAAAGGTAGTTCTGAACGCCTATTACTGACTGATTTCCTTGTTGAAGGATAGTTGGATTCAATAAGATTGGATTGCACTTAGTTTTTAGTTTAAGTTATTTTTAGACAATGGGAAACATTCTAACTCTCAATGGCTAAAGTCGGCTAGAAAAAATCCTTATGCACAAAATATTAATTTTGTCTATAGTTTCTTGTTAATTAATCTTTTTTTGTTCTAGGCTCTATGGTATGAGGATCAACATGATAATATTCAGCAGCTTTACTCATATTAAATTTTAGTAATTTGATATCTCCTAGACGGTATAAAAGTTTAGGTTTTGCTAAATATACTTGAAGTAGTTTGATGATTTCTGAAGCTATTGCTTTAGCAAGTAAAGGAGGGACAGAATTACCTACTTGCCGAAAACCATGCCATTTAGTAATATGAAATCTAAACCAGTCTGGATAGGAGTGTAAACGGGCAGCTTCTCTCACTGTTATACATCTTGGCGTAAAAGGATGAATAGGTCGAGGCGATGTATAAGCCCCTCGATTACTAGGTGTTCCAGCCCGAAGAGTATTACAAAGTCCCTTGGGATCTAATTTATAAAAGTGGCTTATTGCTTCGGTCTTTCCATTCCGTGTTACCTTGAATCTATTTCTAGTTTCAAGACCATGTTCTGTTCTTAAACTAGAAGTTAGTATCTGATGATTATAAATACGCTGATATGAGTAATTATTATTTACTAAACATGGATGGTAAAGAGTTTTACTATAGTCACTATGTTCACCGAATTTCGCCATAACTGAATCGCTTGTTTTAAGTTCTTCATAACTTTCTACTTCTGGAAGGTCTTGTAAAGCATCCCAGACAGTAGGCGTAAAGTTAATATAACTTTCTTGCTCAATATTTTTGGAATTGGGAATTTCCGTAGTCTTTTGCGGATAATCAGCTAACTGACAATCTTGGCGACACCCTAGCAGAAAAAAACGATCGCGTTTTTGTGGTACACCATAATTAGCAGCATTTAAAATCTGAAAGTCCCTTTTTACTTTGTAGCCATTCTCTTCAAAAATATTAATTATCTCATTGATAATGACAGCGTGTTTTCCTGTGGTTATTCCTTTAACATTTTCAAAAACAAAGTATTTGGGGCTTAATTCTAAAACTAATCTGATAAAATGAAATATCAAGGAGTTTCTTGGGTCATCTAACATTCTCTTACCAATTAATGAGAAGCCTTGACAAGGTGAACCACCAAAAACGACATGTATTTCCTTATTTTTTATAGAACTACGATTTCTAATATCCGCAGCAGTAAGATTAATTACACTTTGACAAATAACTGTACAAAAAGGGAAGTTAAATTCGTGGGTAGCACAATGGATTGGGTCAATTTCTACAGCAGCTAAAACATCAAATCCTGCTTGTTCAAAGCCCAAGGACATACCCCCTGCGCCAGAAAATAAATCAACCCCAATAGGACGTACATTATTTCCCAATTTCATCCCTCGCTGACTAAATTAATTAGTTTTAGTTGTAGTGTTGCTTTCATTAATTTATATTAATAAGATTAACCCAGTCTAAAGAGTTACAAACGGCATTAAACAGGCGTTTATCGGCTGTCTGAAGTTCAACGTCAAAGCGTGCTGCGAGGGCGAGATAGTGGGCATCATAAGTGGCAGGAAGGTTATAGTTATGTGCCATTCTTAGGGCTTGCTGATGCAATTGGGCATCGCCATAGTATCTCAATCCCAAACTTAATGCCCGTTCTAGGAACGCTGCTGCTTCATCAGGGGTTATTTGTCCAGCGATACTGGCACGGTGGAAAGCGTTAGCTACTTCATACATAATTAATTTGGGGGCAATAAGACTATATCCTTCGGCTTTCCATTGACTCCAATATTTTTGATAGATTGATTCGGTATCTTCGCTAGTGAGATAGCGTATAACAAAGCTGGCATCAAGACAAACCGTTTTGGTCATTTATTTCCCCTCTCCGAAACAATTAGCCATAAATTCATCTTGTTGGGCTGTGTGTTCTTCTCTAGCTAGGTAAAGATAGTCTTCTATTGGGGAAGTAAAAGGTTGGTTATTGCGTCTTTTAGATACCTTTCTTTTAAGTTGAAGGAGTTTCTGATGTTCGCTTTGCCAATCCTCTTGAGAGTGAAGTTTTGCTTCAACTAGGGCTTGTTCTTCTGGGGTTAAGGTTTTTATCAGTTGGATAATAGATTCGACTAATTGGGTATTCATGGTTTTATTTGTATCTTCTATTTTGTTGTCGGTTCTGCTGCTAATAATTCTTGTAATTGATTTTCTGTTAGTTGCGAAATGCCTAACTTTTCTGCTTTTTCTAACTTTGAACCTGCATCTTCGCCAACAACTAAATAATCTGTATTCTTACTGATAGAACTGGTGACTTTTCCCCCAGCTTGTTTAATTAAATCTGCTGCTTCACTACGTTTCAAGGTGGGTAATGTTCCAGTTATGACGAAGGTTTTACCAGATAAAGGCGTTGATTTTGAATTAGCAGTATCTTGTTGACCTTTTAGTTGTAATCCTGCTATTTTCAATCTTTCTACTAACTTCTGATTAGCTGTAATCCGTAGCCAGTGAAAAGTGGATTGAGCAATTTCTGTACCGATACCATGAACATTTTCTAAGTCTTGGACGGAAGCTTGAGAGAGTTGTTCAATGGTGGGAAAGTTCTCCGCTAATATTTCCGCATTTACTTTACCCACATAGCGGATGCCCAAACCATATAATACTCTAAGATAGGGTTGTTTTTTTGATCGCGCGATCGCGTTTACCAATTTCTCCGCAGATTTCTCTCCCATCCGTTCCAAACTGGCGATTTGTTCAACAGTCAAATCATACAAATCCGCCACAGAATGAACCAACTCATGGTTAATTAACAACTCCACAACCTTCTCACCCAGCCCTCTAATATCCATTGCATCTCGCGCAGACCAATGGACAAGAGAAGCCCTTAGAATCGCTGGACAATCCACATTCACGCAACGAATGACCGCTTCCCCTGGGGTTTCTTGCAAAGGAGAATTACATTCAGGGCAATCACTCGGCATAATAAAAGGAGTGGTATCTTCAGGACGTAACTCTGTTAACACCCTGACAACTTCAGGGATGATTTCCCCAGCCTTCCTTACTATTACCGTATCACCAACGCGGATATCTAACTCAGAAACGCGATCGCGATTATGAAGAGTCGCCCTTTGGACAATCGTACCTGCTAACTGTACAGGGTGTAAATATGCCATTGGCGTAACAGCCCCCGTCCGTCCCACATTAACCGTGATATCTTTAACTTGGGTTGGTAGTTCCTCTGCTGGATATTTCAGCGCAATCGCCCAACGAGGGAACTTCTGAGTGAACCCTAGCTGCTGCTGTAAGCGGTGGGAATTTAGCTTTACCACTACTCCATCGGTTAAATAGGGTAACTCCTCCCGTTTCCTTTCCCACTGCTGATAATAAGCTTCTACTTCCTGGGAAGATTGAGATAAACTGCGATTCGGATTAACTCGAAACCCCATCTCCTCTAACAGTTCCAAAGATTCCCATTGCGTTGAACCTGCTTCCCCATCAGTGATATATAAAGTATAAGCGAAAAAATCTAACTGACGTTGCGCGGTCACTTGCGGATTTAGCTGTCGTAAAGTTCCTGCTGCTGCATTACGAGGGTTAGCAAATAAAGCTTCTTCTTTCGCTTCCCTTTCTTGATTGATGCGTTGAAAGGTATCTAAACCAATAAAAGCCTCTCCCCTCACTTCGACTCGTCTAGGAGGATTCTCTAAATTTAACTTTAGGGGAATAGTCCGAATAGTGCGCACATTCTGAGTGATATTTTCTCCCCTGACCCCATCTCCCCTAGTCACCCCTTTAACTAATACCCCATTTTCGTAAGTTAAAGCCAAAGCAGAACCATCTATTTTTAACTCACAAACGTATGCAAAGCTATCAATATTAACACCTTGACGTTGCCAACGTTCTTCCCATTTCGCAAACTCCTCTAAATTAAAAGCATTTTCCAAACTATAGAGAGAGATATTATGTTGAACCGTTTCAAAATGAGTCGCTGGGGTATCTCCAACTCTTTGAGTCGGGCTATCGGGAGTGACTAATTCAGGGTATTGCTTTTCTAAATCTTCTAACTGACGATAGAGGTGATCGTAAACCTGATCCTCCATAATCGGGTCATCTAGTACATAATAGGCATAGCTTGCCTGTTGTAGCTGCTGTCGTAACTTTTCTACTTGTTGACGCACTTCTGGAGTAATCACTTTTCCGCACCGATGATGACTATTAAGTAATATTTTAATTTAGGGAGTAACTTCCAAAGGAAAAGTAACGGTGAAAATAGAACCCTTATCTACTTCCGAAACTAACTCAATTTCGCCTTGTAGTAGTTTTACTAATTGAGCAACAATTGCTAGACCTAAACCCGTACTCCCTTTTCTGATTTCATTACTTGAAGTCCGAACAAAAGGTTGAAAAATTTTATTTTTATCTTCTTCTGCAATTCCTATACCTGTATCTGCAACTGTTAGCACCCATTTATCTTCTGCGACAGTTTCTGCACTTACGGTAACATGACCTTCATCAGTATAACGGATAGCATTACTTAATAAATTGCTAATGATTTTTCTCATCAGGGAAATATCACTAATAATCTTTTGTGGTGCATCTTCATAGTCTTTGATTAGTTCGAGTCCTTTTTCTCGTGCTAAGGGTTCAAGATTTTCAATAAGAATATTAATAACAGACCTTATATCAAAAGATCCTAGACGTATTTTTTTATCCGATTTATCGTAGCGAAAAACTTCTAATAAATCATTCACCATTTGGAGAAGTTCACGACTAGAACGCAACACTCGGTTAAGATTTTGTACATCCCGATCATTTTTTTTATCTTCTAGTTCCTGTTGCTTGTTTAATAATATTTGGGCATAACCCATAATTGAATTGAGGGGAGTTTTGAGGTCATGAGCTAAATAAGAAAAATGATCTCGATTAATCTCTAAAAGTCGATTAAGTTCCTTACTGGTAATGCTCAATTCTTCACTTACTTCTTCAAAAGTTTTTACTCTTTCCTGGACAAAAATTTTAAAAGATATCAAAATTGCAATATCGATAATAGCATCAATCTTATAAATTATGTCCTGGCACTCTTTTCCTGAAAGCTTATTTAAATCTTCTCTTATTGCGTTAAATAGACTCTTTTTCAGTAATTGATACTCGCGGGCAATTTCCGCAGCACTATAATTATTTTCTGTCCTATTTTTCGTATGAAGAAAAGTAAGAGAAGCAATCTCTTCAAGATTATTTTCCTCTGATTCATCTACTGCTTTTACAATCACATCTAAAAGCTCAGGTACATTGTCCTCTAGAACCGTTTCTGGCATATATTGTGAACTTTCTATTTCTCGATCTTCGCGAACTCTATTTTTCCAATCTTCAAAAATTGAAGTTTTTCTACTTGCTAATTTGCGACTGATTTGTGAAATTAACTCACCAAAGTTAGTCATGTTTCTTGAATCAAATAAGATTTATATAAAAAATAAGCTTAAAAAACTAGAAAGCTTACTGACCCCCTTACTTATATCATTAGGAAAGTTACAGTCTTTCAGTATGTATATTTAATTTTAGCAGACTTCGCCTGAAAAACTACCAAAATGGCTAATCTTGGCAATTGTTAGCTATTTTCAGAGGAAAAGTAAGTTTAAAAGTAGAACCCTGATTCACTTCTGAAACTAACTCAATTTCGCCTTGTAGTAGTTTTACTAACTGTTTGACAATTGCTAAACCTAAGCCTGTACTTCCTTCCTTAATTTCATTATAATTTTCTAAATTACGAGCAAAAGGTTGAAACACTCTCTCTTGGTCTTCTGACCTAATCCCTATTCCAGTATCTTTAATAGCTAATAACCACTGGTCATCTGTGAGACTTTTACAACTAACAATAATCTTACCTTTTTTTGTATAACGGATAGCATTGCTCAATAAATTACTAACAATTTTCATCATTTTTGAAATATCATTAACAATTTCCAACGGTGCATCTTCATAGTCTTTAATAATCTTCAATCCCTTTTCTTCTGCTAAGGGTTCAAGGGTTTCAATTGTACTATTAATAATTAAACGTATATTAAAAGGAACAAGGCGTAATTGTGTCCCCGAATTCTCATAACGAAAAAATTCGAGTAAATCATTGACCATCGCTAGGAGTTCACGACTAGAATGTAAAACTCGGTTGATACTTTCTATATCCTGATTACCTCCTTCATTTTTTAGTTTTTCTTGTCTGCGCAATAAAAGTTGTGCATAACCCATAATTGAATTGAGGGGAGTTTTCAAGTCATGGGCTAAATAAGAAAAATGATCTCGATTAATTTCTAAAAGCCGATTGAGTTCTTGATTAGTCTGAGCGATTTCTTCTTGTACTTCTTTAAGACTCTTCGTTCTGTGTTCAACAAAAATATTAAAAGACCTGCTGATTGCAACATCAAGGACAGTATCTATTTGGTAGATTATTTTCTGACAATCTCTTCCTGAAACTATATCTAAATCTTCTTTTAAAGCTTCAAATATAGCTCTCTTTAGCAATTGATACTCGCGGACAATTTCCGCAGCACTGTAATTATTCTTTGCTCTATCTTCTGTATGGGATAAAGTAAAATGAGCAACTCCAATGGAATTATCTCGATCCGATTTGTCAACAGACTTAACTATCGCGTCTAAAAGCTCAGAAACGTCATCTTCTAAAGCCACCTCAGACATATCATCATCACTTTCTATCTCTTTATCTTTACGAACCTTGTCTTTCCAATCTTCAAATATCAACTCTTTTTTATCTGCTAATGATTGACTAATATTCGACATCAACTCACTAAAGTTAGTCATTTTTATTTAAGTTTGATTTTATCAGGTATAACAATCTTCATCTATTCGTCGGTATTCTCCGTTGCTACCACCTCTAAAGGCAGAGTAACCTTGAAACTAGAACCCTGAGCAAGCTCTGAAACTAATTCTAGTTCACCTTGTAATAATTTGACTAGTCCCTTCACAATTGCCAAGCCTAAGCCTGTACTTCCTTCTTTTACCTCCTTACTCGAAGCACGCATAAAGGGTTGAAAAATCCTCTCCTGGTCTTCTTCTGCAATTCCTCTTCCTGTATCTTTAACCGTTAGTAGCCACTTATCATCTGTAAGCATTTCCGCACGAATGATAATCTCACCCTCTTCTGTATAACGGATAGCATTACTTAATAAATTACTAACTATTTTCATCATTCGCGCAATGTCGTTGGTGATTTTCATAGGCGCATTTTCATAGTCTGTGCTAACCTTTAATCCTTTTTTTTCAGCTAAAGGTTGAAGAGTTTCAATGGTGCTATTAATAATTGCACGTATATTAAAAGATGTCAGACGCAGCTGTATTTCCCCTTTCTCGTAGGAAAAAACTTCGAGTAAATCATTGACCATTCGCAGTAGTTGGCGACTAGAAGACAAAACTTGCTTGATATTTTTGAGATCCTGATTGTTAATATCGTGTCTATTGCTATCTTCTTCTATTTTCTGTTGCTTACGCAGTAACAGTTGTGCATAGCCCATAATCGAGTTGAGGGGAGTTTTCAAATCATGGGCTAAATAAGAAAAACGATCTCGATTAATCTCTAAAAGCCGATTAAGTTGTTTATTGGTAGCATTCAGTTCTTTTCGTACTTCTTCAAAAGTTAGACTTCTTTGCTCAAAAAAGTTATTAAAAGACCTCGCAATTGTCGCATCAAGAACAGCATCAATTTGACGAATTATTTTTCGACAATCTTTCCCTGAAAGCGGATCTAACTCTGGTTCTATCGCTGAAAAAATACATATTTTTAGTAGTTGATACTCACGGGTAATTTCCGCAACACTGTAATCATGTTTTGCCCTAATTTCTGTATGAGATAGAGTTAGCCTAGAAATTTCTTCATAAGTAAATTGATCGGATTTCTCGACCGCTTGAACTATCACCTCTAGAAGCTCATAAATATTGTTTTCAAAATCTTCTTCAGTCATATTGCCATAACTTTCTATTTCTGTATCGTCGCGAACTTGTTTTTTCCATTCTTGAAATATTGAATGCTTTTTACTGTCTAGTGATTTACTAACATCTAACAAAATATCATTAAAATTAGCCATGATTAGTTATTATACAAAATATTTTATGAATTAAAGAGTTGAATCGAACATTAATCTTTATCAAGAAAAATCATAATGGTTAGAGTTATAATTACCATTCTAGTACAACTAGCACTAGTACAACTAGCAAGCTCTACAGAAGAAGGGAACAACATATAAGGGTAGCTAAGCTATAGTAGAAATGACTATCTCCTCACCAAAGCTAGTAAGCTGCGCACGTCATTCATGAGTACAATTACTTGTAAATATTTATAATCAGTTAAATAAAAATAGGGACAAACACGGTTCATCCCTAGAAATCAAAAATCATCAATTACGATTAACGCTTATAAAGCAACTAGCTTCTCACTCAACTCCCATAGCTTTTGCGCCTTATCATCATCATTGGCTTCACTCGAAAGTTCTTGGACAAAAGATTGACGACCTTCTTTTTGACGATTACCCCAACTCCAGTAACTTCCAGATTCTTTATATTCAGAATCTTTCACTAAAGCTGCAACCCTGTCTCCTGCTAGTTCCTGGGACACATAGCCTTTCGTGATATTCTTCTGGAAAAGAGGAAATATCTTCTGGAATAAAGGATAATGATTACGGAACAGAGGCGTATCAGCCACACAACCTGGATATAAAGAACTAAAAGTAATCCCTGTCGAATCGTGATAGCGCCTGTGTAATTCACGCATGGTTAAAACATTACAGAGTTTACTATCCTTATAAGCCTTACCCGACTTAAACTTCTTACCATTAATCATCGTAATCGGTTCTTTAAATCCTGCTTCAAACCCTTGCAAATTGCCCAAATCTGGGGGCGCAGGAATCGGAATCTTACCGCCCAATTCTTTGGAATTCGCTGTAACAGTTCCCAAAATAACCAGTCTCTTATCAGCAGCAGGAGACTTTTTGAGGTCTTCTAGCAAGAGATTACATAATAAGAAATGCCCCAGGTGATTCGTCGCTACACTCAGTTCATAGCCATCAACACTACGTTGAGGTTCTTTCGATAAAGGGAGATATACCGCAGCATTACAAACCAAAGATTCCAGAGTTCTACCAGTTTCTCTAAATTTCTGGACAAACTGCCTCACACTCTCTAGACTCGCCAGATCAAGGTGCATGATGCTATAGGTGTCAGGAGACATTCCCACTTCTTTAGCAGCCTTCTCGGTCTTCTCCAGGTTACGACAAGCCATAATTACGTGCCACTCCCCAGTTTGGGCTAAAGCGCGGGCTGCTTGTAAGCCGACTCCTGAAGATGCACCAGTAACGATAACCGTTGATTGAGAATCTTGTACCATTGTTAATTTTCCTTTCTTGATAGATAAGCCTTGACACTGAACAGCTTAGAAACTAATTTGAGCGCGAAAATTACCCACATAAAGGTTAGGATTCTCACTAAAATTATTCGCATTGCCAATCCAGTAAAAAGCAGGGACTAAAGCAATATTATCAGTGAGGGGGTAGTAATAGGTTGCTTCTAGTTCATATTGTACTCCACCGTCACCCCCACCCGAAAGCAAAGTGTCGCGTCCCTCTAGAACTGAAAAAGGCACTAAATAAGAAATTGTCCCTAAAGCCCCTTCTTTCAATAAATCAGGAAAAGCTAAACCCACTTGAAAAGATTGCACATTGAGATCTCGTTGACCATTATCTCTCCCTGCTAAAATCGTATTCCCATAGCCATAGCGACCGAATAATCCTAAACCAGAAGTTGGCAACCAATCGAAGTTAAAGCTAAAAGTGTTCGCCCTTGCTGAAGCGAGTTCACCCCCTGGATAATGGGCAAATCCGACCACAGGTTTCCCCGTCGCCCCACCAATTTGTCCATCAATGACCTGAAAATTAGTGCGATTGTAAAGAAGGCGCAGATTAAGATTATCCAAGGGTGAATAAGTCAGTTCTGTGGTGATAGTATTCGTACCACTAAAAAAGCCCTCACTGGGGTTAGATGTTCTCTTAAAGGGAGGATTAGAAAGAAATTCGTTGTTTTCCTCCAAATAACCGCTATGGAGGCTTAACTGGTCGTTTATATTCCACATCACCACCGCCCCCGTACCCCGTTCAACGGCATTCAGTAAGGTACTATTGCGAGAGTTGAAGCTACTCGCCCCGTCTATCGCTGAGGTAAAGTTATTATAGTCAAAATAGCGATGCCAATTAACCTTAGTTCCAATTGCAACTTGTACATCTTCCGTAACTGGAAATTGATAAGCAAGTTCACGAATCACTACTTCGTTTGCTTCTAAACCTGAAGTTTGGTCAGTGAAAGGAACACCAAAAGTATTAAAAAGCCCTGCGGAAGCGTAGCTATTAGCAGGAGAATCACCATTTCCTGCTGCTAACTGTAAGGTTAGGTTATCGCGACCAGTCCAAGAAGTAAGAAAGGTTAGCCAGGTGAGATAGCTAAGGGTGGTGTTGCTGTCTTCAACTAGACGAGTTGCATCTGTTGTGCTAGTTTGTTGGCGAAATGCTGTTTCTCCTTCTGCTAAGATTGCGCGATCGCTAAAAGCTTCTGTAACATTAACAACAGATAAACCCCTTAGTTTGGTTGTAGTTGAAAACTGATTCAGTTCTGCTTCCCCAACCCTAGCTTGTACTGCATCCGTATCTCCCCGTAGCAGGGCTAATTCTACGATAAAGCCCTCTCGTAAGCGTTGAAGAATAGTGAATTCAGTCTGAAAAACTAGTGCCTCATCCACACGAGTCGCCAGTTGCGCTTCAATAGAGGAGATACAACTATTTAGGGCTGCTGCAAATTCATAGCGAGTAACAAGGCGATTTCCCGCAAAGTTGTTGTCGGGATACCCAGAAAGACAATCATACTGTTCAATTAGACCTTGTAACGCCTCATAAGCCCAATCTTCGGGAGAAACATCTCGTAGTTGAGAAACACCCGTTATTTGTGCGATGGGTTCTAGGGTGTTTTCTTGGGCGAAAGATTTTTGTCCCCAAACTAACAGCAGTATTATTCCTGATAGCGGAATTATCCGCAGCATCTTTTGCAAAATCAACATTTCCTTTTTTTCGCCCCTTGTCTTTTCTTAACTAATGTACAAGATTACAACCCATCACCCCATCCCCCCATCACCCTCCTCATCAAAGAATCTCAAAAAATCCCTCATCAAGTTCATAGCCAAATAATTGCAACATCGACTGAAGGCGTGATTTGTAAGGAAGTTGCTGCTGTTGTAACCAATCTGCGAGGATAAAAGTTTTTCCCATGACGAAGATTTCTAAGGCTTCTGGGTTATAAATAATCCCTTCTGTACGATTAAATTGATGGGGAACTAACATGGCTGCATAACGAATCAGTTCTCCTGTTTTCCAATTGAGGAAAAAAGGCATTTGCGGATAATGGGCGTTGAGACGGACAAACCACAGACGTATTTCAGGGATTTCTGAGAGTTCCCTGGGGTCTGTGTCTTCGCGAGGGAAATCAATCTCAAAGTCAAGTTGTTGTTCTAAAGCTTTCATGTCTCCAGCTTCCATAATAGTGTGGATGGGAGCAAGATTGAGAGTGAGAATGGTGTTGGAGTCAAGTTTTACTGTGGTCATGAATTTTTGGAGACTACTATTCCGTCTATAATCTCATAACCCCAACGAGAATTGCGACAAGCTAGGTGTTTAGCTGCATTATATTCCGCGATCGCGCAAAGTTCCGCAAGTTGTTGATAACCCTGTTCCCTATCCTCCGCTATTTTCTGTTTCCGCAATGCTTCCCTTCTTTGCCCAAATCCCCTATCCTCAAAGGATTCAAGCGGATCAAAATCGCCAATTTGTTTCATAAAACCAACTCCAACTAACTACTAACAATTATTTCTATTATTTGGAAAAAAGACAGCAGGGGAAACATGAAAAAATTTAGCCAGTTCTTCAATATGGCGAGTTGTTAGCTGACGTTTTTCATTAAGAATATCAGAGACAATAGATTCTGTTTTAAAAATAGGAACAAGATCTTTTTGTCGTAGTTCCCATTCTTCTATTAGGACTTTAATTAGTTCTACCCCATAGATGTCAGGAAGGGGTTCTTGATTGTTTTCTTCGTATTCATAAACCAAAGAACCTAAGACATTCAAATAGTCTCGTTCTTCTGGAGTTAGTTCTCTTTTATATAGAAGAGAATCAATAACTACTTGCGTGGCTTCTAATTCGTCTTCGCTGAAAATAGGACGAGGGGGAAATTCTTTCAGTAGTTTAATATAAGCGTTAGCAACTGCCATAATTTTATTTTAAATCCATCGCTAAACTAGGTATTTTTTATATTAGGAGTCAAGAGAAATTAGTTCCTGACCCTAATTTAAATTAAATAATAAAGCTAAATATTATCTTCAATACCAATCATCATTTTTCCAATTCTCTTTGTCATACTCTGCATGAGTCAAACAAGCTCGGATAAATATCTTATTGGAGTTATAGTCTATAAATGTAATTAATCTATACTTGTTACCTTTGATATTAAATACGGTCATTTTACCAACTGGGTCAGCAGAAAGAAAAGTTTTGCGTACACTATCAATTCCTTGCCACTTTTGTTTAGTGGCTATTTTATACCAGGCGAGTAAAGGTGATTTCGAGTCAGAGTGTTTTTCATAAAATTTCCTGATCGTTGATAACGAAATAACGTGCATGGCTTAAATTTTTGTTTGAATAGAAAAGTCTGCATAAGCTCCTTTGTTGTTATTTTCGTTTTTGTTTACTTATAGCTCATCTTAGCAAATTGCGAAGTTGTTCGACAAGAATAATTTAATAGCATTCCTTCCTTGTCCAAATCCCCTATCATTAAAAGATTCAAGCGGATCAAAATCACCAATTTGTTTCATAATCTCAACTCCAACTAACTACTTACCCATCACCCATCACCCTCTCAGCCCCTCACCCCCTCACCTCAAAACGGATAAAGATCTACAATTTCTCCATCTTCAATACCATAGCCCCACTCAGGATGTTGGTTAATCAGCTTCTTAATTAAATTTTTCCCCATCGGTTTAGCATAGGCGGATTGGAGGGTAGATAAGGAAGGAACAGAAGGAGTATCAGCAGTTGCTGTTTCTTGAGGAGGAAGAGAAGGAGAAGCAAGTTGAGTTAACTTATCCATCACCGCCTCTTTAGTCGCAGGAGTTTGTTCTTGAAATGCAGGGGGTAAATAAGGGGTCTGAACGCCTAGTTTCTGGGCTTTGAGGGCATCATCAGCAACGCGATCGTATTTTCGCAAGAAACCCTCCCACAGGTCCTTAGCAAACTCAGGATTACGTAAGTCTCTGCGGGCTTTAGCAAGGGCTGAATCTAGAGGTTCACCTCGATGTACATAATACTGAGTTCGTTCCTCTTCAAAGGCAGGATAGGGCTGTCCTGGGCTAATTTCCCAAGGTCTTTGTACCTGCTGACTCGTTTCTAAGGGGACACCATTAACAAAATCATCCCAAAGGGGGGAGATAATCCCTTTAGTAATACTATCTATAACTTTAAATGCCCAAAGCGCAGGATTTGGGACACCCTTTTGCTTAAAGTATTCTAAAAGTTCTCGTTGAAAAGCTTCAAACTGCTGTTGAGATTCCCAAGGACCATCAAAGCGATAATTAGGACTAACCGCAACAGAAATAGGACGACGGACAGCTTCAAAATGAGGATCTACTTTTGTCTGAGTAACAGTGAGGCTATCAGCAGGTTTATCTCTGTTGTCGATGGTTTTTAAAAACCTTTCCAGTGTTGGGAGTGAAAAGCTAAATTCCAGGGTACTGTAAGAACTTACTTGATAAGCGATTAATCCCTGGGCTTTTAATTTCTGAATCGCTGCTTCGCGTTCCAACGCATTTAAACCCGTTGCAAATTCAATCTCATCCCTCGTCAGGCTTAACTTGTAGGGGTTATCTTTTCCCTCAGAGATATGGAGAAGATAGTTGAGTAAAACCGCAGTGGATACTCCACCTAAAGCTTTCGCTAACTTGGGAGAATAAATAATCCGCTTATCTGTAATCTCATCGTAGTTGAGATCGTCTTTATTCCTCGTTAATTTTGCTGTAGTTGGGACACTCATCTAAACCTCCCCTGTTAAAAACCCATACCGCTAAACCCATTATATATAGGCTGCAACAGATAGAAATTTTGCCAGCAATGTCTCAACAGATAGAATATTTAGAGTTTTCTAACTGAAAAACCTAGTGTTATGCCAGCAATTTCTAACCGTGGAAAGATTTTTTTTCCTGCCCGTGGTGTTAAATTAAGCCTAATTAAGATAAAGAAGTTATTACCTCAAATTCTCATGGCAAGCTCTGAAAAACTGACAGGAACTAGTTTAATCGACTGTGCAAAAGCGAATGCCAAGCAAGGAAGAAAAACCGCTGCGAATCTTTGTGGCTATGGTGACGATATTGATGATTTTAGCACTAGTCTTCAGGAAGCCTGTCAACATATAGGTGTTGAGGTGAGAGAATTAAGCGATTTAATTACTGATCAATCTAAGATCATTGAAAAAGGAGGCGTAGAGGTTGCGCCTGATACTCCCAATAGTTTATAAAAGCTGAAACTAGACCCTTAACCGTTGATAGTTTGCAGTTGCGGTTAATCATATCAACAATATTTTACCGATTGTTCTAAAGGTAAAGGTCCTCCTGTTTCCGCATCGGTATTTTGACAAGCAAACATTGTTTCAGGAGGAAGTTTTTCAAAGGCAAGATAATGTTCGTATCCCCTCAACACATAACCCCGCAATTCTTTAACGGGAAACTTAGTAAGTTGATCAATTTCGGCGGTAAAAGAACGCAGAACGACTGAACCAACAGGAGTTGAATAATTAAGCAGTTCAGAAATAAATTTCTTGCGGTTTTTGGGATGTCGATTATACAGGAAAATATTTCCAAAAAGTTCTAAATCGTAAATTGAGACTTCTCCATCACTTTTGAGGAAAGTAACAATTGAATGTTGATAACAGTGAGATTCAATCTCCGCCAAAAATTCCTCGATGTCTTGTCTAAACATAATTTCCTAATGTCTCAACGCGATACAATCTTGTCTTGACCAATAGATGTAAACCCCTGATCTTCATTTTGGTGAAAACTTAAGGACACAGCAATGCTATGTCCCTACGGTAAAAGCAAAGTTATGATGTTGCTACTGCTGCTGCTTGAGGATTTCGCTTACCCTTACTAGGATTAGGATTCTCCCTAGCATCACAAAGGCGATTCAACGCATTTAGATAAGCCCTTGCAGACGCGACAATAATATCTGTATCTGCGGAATGACCTGAATAAACCCGATCCCCATACTTCAAACGAATTGTTACTTCTCCCATCGCGTCAATGCCCGCTGTGACGGATTTAACAGAAAATTCGATTAATTCGTTAGGAACATTAACAACACGGTTAATGGCTTTGTAAACCGCATCTACTGGACCTGTACCGATGGCTGCATCGGTTAGTTCTTCGCCTTCTGGAGTGCGAACTGTTACCGTCGCAGTGGGACAAGCTTTATCTCCACTGGCAACCTGAACAAATTCGAGGCGATAGAGTTCGGGGGCTTGTTGAATCTTATCATGAACAATTGCTTCTAGATCCCAGTCTGTGATGACTTTTTTCTTATCTGCAATATCCTTAAAGTTGAGAAAGGCTTTATTGAGTTCCGTATCGGAAAGTTCAAAACCTAACTCGGTGAGACGAGTACGGAAGGCATTGCGACCAGAGTGTTTGCCTAGCACAATTTGGTTATTTGTCAAGCCAATGGATTCTGCATCCATGATTTCGTAGGTCAGCTTATTCTTGAGTACCCCATCTTGGTGGATACCAGATTCGTGGGCGAAAGCATTTGCACCAACAATAGCCTTATTCGGTTGTACCATCATCCCCGTAAGATTGGAGACGAGGCGAGAGGTTTTATAGATTTGCTTAGTGTCAATCTGGGTCAGGGGTTCAGTAGATTCTGGTTCTCTACCGAGGAAGGGATTGAAATATTGGCGACGGACGTGGAGTGCCATAACCAACTCTTCTAAGGCTGCATTTCCTGCTCGTTCACCGATACCGTTGATTGTACATTCTAACTGGCGTGCGCCATTTTTGACGGCTTCGAGGAAGTTCGCTACCGCTAGTCCAAGGTCATTATGTCCGTGAACTGAGATAATCGCTTTATCGATATTGGGGACATTTTCGCTAATCCCTTTAATTAATGCGCCAAATTCACTTGGGGTGGTGTAACCGACGGTATCGGGAATATTAACTGTGGTCGCCCCTGCATCTATGACCGCTTCAAGCATTTCATAAAGGAATTCAGGATCACTACGTCCTGCATCTTCTGGGGAGAATTCGACATCATCAACAAAGGATTTCGCATAGGCTACCATTTCTGGGGCGATCGCGAGAACATCTTTTCGGCTCTTTTTCAGTTTATATTCTAAGTGAATATCCGAGGTGGCAATAAATGTATGAATACGGGGTTTCGCAGCAGGCTTCAGGGCTTCTGCTGCCACTTTGATATCTTCTTTTAAAGCTCTGGCTAAACCACAAATAATCGGTCCAGTTTCTGTCCCCACGCTTTCCGCAATGCGCTGTACAGCATCAAAATCCCCTGTGCTTGCTCTGGGGAAACCGGCTTCCATCACATCCACCCCAAGTCGGGCGAGAGAACGGGCAATAATTAATTTTTCATCGGCATTAAGAGTCGCCCCTGGAGATTGTTCACCATCTCGGAGGGTGGTATCAAAGATAATGATACGGTCTGATTGTTGATTCATCTTCGTAATTTGGCAACTATTTGGTTTACTTTGCGGGTTTATTTAAGATTTAGCTAATAACTAGTCGAAGCTTAAGCATGGTTATAATGACTAAGTGGAATATAAATAGCTTTAGCAATAAAGATCGTGAAGTTTTTATTAGTTTAATTAAGTTATTTAATTTCTTAAGCAATAGATTTTATTATAGCTATTTTACTCAATAGCTATAGCTTTTTATCAAGTTTTTTCAAGAAAATATTCTATTTGGTTAATTGTATGATATCGGCTAAACCCTTACCCGACGAGAATGAACGCCTTGCAGAACTACTGCGTTACGAAGTTCTCGATAGCCCCGCTGAAAAAGACTTTAATTCTATTGTTGAATTAGCTTCCCACGTCTGCGAGACGGAGATCTCCTTAGTTTCTCTGATTGATGAGAAACGACAATGGTTTAAAGCAAGCAAAGGTTTAGATACTCAGGAAACGCACCGAGATTTAGCTTTTTGCGCCCATGCTATTCACGGCGATGATATCTTTGAAATTGCAGATGCCTCTCAAGATGAACGGTTTCACGATAATCCCCTCGTTGAAAGCACTCCTAATATCCGTTTTTACGCAGGTCAGCCTATAAAGTCATCTGGAGGAAAGAACTTGGGGACTCTTTGTGTAATTAGCACCTCTCCTCGTATGTTGACGGAATTCCAACGCTATGTCTTAAAAGTTTTAGGACGACAAGTTGAGCAACTCTTAGAATTGAGGTTAAAAGTCAGTCAACTTGAAAAAGGCTATGAACAGATCAAAGAACAACAGCAAAGCCTGACAAAGCTAAATAAACTCAAGGATCAGACCTTATCCTTACTTTCCCATGATCTTCGTAGTCCTCTGGCGAATATTGTCAGTATCTTAGATATGTTTAATCAAGATTATCTAGCTGTCGAAGAGTTAAAAGATTTGATTGGGGAGATTCAAGCGGAAGTTAGCCAACAGGTTGATCAACTTGATCGTGTTTTGGAATGGGCGCAAGAAGAAATTCAAAATGGAGAAACTCAATGTCGTTATGTTGCCCTCAAACCGATTATTGCACAAAGTTTAGATTGGGTTAGAAAAGATGCGAAAAATAAAGGAGTGAACCTATCTGAAGATATTGAGGAAGATTTAGCTGTTCTCGGTGATCAGGATCTTTTGGAGATTGTTTTACGCAACTTATTGAAGAATGCGGTTAAATACACCTCCGAGGGAGATAAGATTTGCCTATTCGCCCATCTAGAGGGAGATTTTGTCCAGTTAAAGGTGAGTGATACTGGTTTAGGTATTCATAAGGATAACCTGGATAAAGTATTAGATAACAATAGTAGTTTTTCGACCTTGGGAACTGCTAGAGAAAATGGAACAGGATTAGGTTTACTATTTTGTCAGAATTATCTTCAGAAGATGAATAGTAAGCTAGAAGTTCACAGTCATTGGCAACAGGGTTGTACTTTTTCTTTCTTGTTACCTAAAGCAGTAAAAAGCAAAGTTTGAAGCACTAGCTGATTACGGCTTTTTGGCTTTGTTTCCCGTTATTTTGCTTCCTTGGGTGTAAAAGTACGCGATCGCGCTTTCAGTGAGCATCTAAACGCTTACTGAACAGGTGATCTGAGGGTAAGCTTTCCCAAAGCTGAAGACATTTTAAGCGATCGCGCATCTTTCCTTCCTCACTCACGAGAAACACCATCGTAATCTGCTGAGAAATCGCCTTCGCCGACCTAAAACTCATTAGTCAATAATATTAACCCCCTACTCTCTCTCTCCCCTACTCCCTAAGATTCTGGTATTACTGAAGTGTTACTGGGTATTCCATTGTTTTTTTCCTTAATTACGCAACATCTTTGCTGAACGATAGCTAAACCTTCTTGCAAAGCCTTAAGGCGATCATCCATCCAGTGATATTCCGAGACTAATCCAGTAATACCTAATTTTTGCAGACGTTGTTTGACTTTACCCGTAGCCCCGATTACGATTACTTCCCGTTTAGCCTCAATCGCTTCAATGATAGCATTTTCAATAGCGAGGGAAGAAGTAACTCCGAGAATAGGAACTTCACTCAAATCGACAATTAATACATCATAGTTATTAATCGCGTTATGTTCTCTAGCAATTGCTTTGGCTACTCCAAAAATCATAGGTCCACTGAGGTGGAATAACAAAACGCGCCCATTTGCTGAATCTAAGATTTGTTTTTCTTCATCACTGAGAGCAATTTGATCGTCATCATCGGTAATCGCTTTAACCGATTCAGATTCTAATTGGGAGAGGCGGTCAATGGTTAAAATATTAGCAATAAATACCCCTACTGCTACTGCAACCATTAAATCGACAAAAACAGTTAAGAAAATAACGCTATAGACAATTCCCGCTGCTTTCCAAGAGATTTTATGAACTCGTTTCAAAAAGCCCCAATCAATAATATTAATCCCGACTTTTAAGACAATTCCTGCTAAAACTGCGAGGGGAATACCTGCGGTTAGAGGTGCAGCACCTAAAACAATGACCAGGAGAACTAAAGCGCGAGTAATACTAGCCAGGGTAGTACGTCCCCCTGCTTGGATGCTTACCACCGTTGCAGTTGTCGCCCCTGAACCTGCCATCCCTCCCAATAAACCCGTGATTAAATTAGCAACACCTTGTCCAATTAATTCCTTATTAGATTTATGTTCCTCACGGGTGAGACTATCGGAAACTAGACAAGTGAGAAGACAATCAATCGAACCAACTGTGGCGAGAATTATCGCGTTAACGAACATTAACCGCAAATCTCCCGCAGTAAAGGTAGGCATCTGCAACGAAGGTAAGGCACGGGTTATTTCCCCAATATCCGCAATAGTCCGAATATTTGCATCACCAAAAAACAGCAAAGACATTACTGTCCCAATCACTAAAGCTGTTAATTGTGGGGGAACAAACTTTTTAAAGTGACGGGGATAGAGATAAAGGATAGCTAAGGTGATTGACCCTAAAACCGCTTCTAGGGGATTGATATTAGCGAGTAGGTTGGGTGCATTTCGTAGAACACCAAGAACTCCTCCTGGGGGAGTCTTTTGACCGAGGAAGGGGGAAATTTGCAGAAAGATGAGAATAATGCCAATTCCAGACATAAAGCCAGAAATGACGTTGTAGGGCAACATGGTGATATACTTACCTAATCTTAATACCCCGAATAAGATCTGGAATATCCCTGCCATCATCACAACGGTAAACGCCATTGCTAAACCCTGTTCAGGATCTCGCGCCATTAATTCGGCAATAACTGCGGTTAAGATGACGGTCATCGGTCCTGTGGGTTCAGAAATGAGGCTCGGTGTGCCTCCAAATATGGCAGCGAAAAAGCCAACTAAGATTGCTCCCCACAAACCAGCAGAAGCACCAGCACCAGAAGCGATACCAAAAGCTAATGCCATTGGTAGGGCGACAACAGCAGCAGTTAAACCACCGAATATATCCCCTTTCAGGTTACGAAAATGGATTTCATTAATTATTTCCATAAAGGAATTGCCTTTGTCAAGAAACTAAGTTTAATTTTTAACGGAATAAGAAGACTGGAATATGACTACTTCGCAGCGTTTGGGCGGTAGTGCTACCAATCACAAGTTTGCGAATTCGGCTATGTCCATACGCGCCCATTAGTAATAAGTTGATATTTTCGTCTGTGACGTATTTGCTAATAACTTTTTCTGATTCTCCCTGAAGGAGGGTACAGATAGGATTAAACCCTGCGGATTTCACTTGGGACTCTGCTTCTTGGAGTTGTGTTGATGCGTTTTCATCTTCGGCTTTTTTGACAACAGTTAACAGATGTAATTCTAGCCCCTGAAAGATGGGTAACTCTAACAGGAATTGTAAGATTTTCTGGCAACTTTTACTACCATCGTAGGCAATCAGGAGGCGTTCAATCGGCTGAAAATCTCGCGGTGTAACTAAACAGGGCTTATGACTAGAACGCAAAATCCTTTCTAAATTTGCCCCTAGATGTTTTGAGGCAAAATCTGCATTTTCGCCCCGTTTACCAAGAATAGTTAAATCAGATTGGGCTTCAAATTCTGGAAAGGAGTCAACGAGAAAACCGTTGCGATGAATCAGATAAATTTCTGCAACACCCTGAGATTGTAAAGTTTCTTTCGCATTTTGCAAAATCAGTTTTGCCCGTTGGTGGTTGAGTTTAGCCTTTTTATGCTCTATTTCAACTAACTCATTCAAAAGGTTTTCAGATGCACCGAGTCCGATACTTCCACTCCAATTTCCCGTTGAAGCTGCTTGCTGATTACGAAAATCTGTCACACAAAGTATATCTACGGCGGTGTCTAGTTTTTTAGCAAACCAAGCTGCATAGGGATAACTATTTTCGGCGAAAGGTGAACCATCGGTGCAAAGTAAGATCTTTTTCATGGGTTTAAGTTGTAATTTTTTGCTTGGATGGTTTATTTTTTCGCTTCTTTTAGCATATCCTCATTGTTGTGGATGGCTAATTTATCAAGCAAGGTGGAACTAGCTTCATTTAAACCAATTAGTTCTACCTCAACCCCATTACGGCGGAACTTGAGAACAACTTTATCAATAGCGGTTACTGCCCCTTGATCCCACAAATGAGCATGGGTAAGATTAATGGTGACGAGATCAACTATTTCTTTAAAGTCGAAGGATTCGAGAAATTCATCCACTGATAAAAAGAAGATTTGTCCAGCGATGTTATAGGTGCGATGATTACCATCGAGGCTGAGAACTTTGTCAACGAAGACTAATTTGGCGATATCACGGGAGAAGAAAACGGTACTCATGACAATCCCTGTGACTACTCCCAAAGCAAAGTTACGGGTTGCAACGGTAATTACAACGGTCGTCATCATGACGGCGGTTTCAGTACGAGGAATGCGAGGGATATCTTTAAAAGATGACCAACGAAATGTACCAATAGATACCATAATCATTACTGCAACTAATGCACCCATGGGCATTTGTCGCACCCAACCACCAAGGGCGAGAATGGCGAAGAGGAGGAAAAACCCAGAACAAAGGGTAGAGAGTCTGCCTCGTCCTCCTGATTGAACATTGATGACGGATTGACCAATCATGCCACAGCCAGCCATACCCCCAAAAAAACCTGTAATAAAGTTCGCAATACCTTGTCCTTTTGCTTCTTGGTTTTTGTCGCTAGGGGTATCGGTTAGTTCATCTACTAAGGATGCGGTGAGGAAGGAGGCGAGTAAGCCGACAATTGTTAGGTTGAGGGAATAGGGAAGGATAATTTCCAAAGTATCTATATTTAGAGGGACTTGGGGCAGGGCGAAAATTGGTAGGGTGGTAGGTAATTCACCCATATCTCCCACGGTGGGAACTTCAAGGTTAAGGGCGATGGAGGCAATGGTCATTACCGCGATCGCCACTAGGGGAGAAGGTACTACTTTGGTCAAGCGTGGCAAAATATAAATAATTGCCAAGGAAATAGCTGTAATCACATATACCGTTGGCGGTACGTTAGTTAATTGCGGTAGTTGTGCCAGGAAAATTAAAATAGCCAGGGCGTTGATATAGCCAATCATCACGGCACGGGGGACGTACTTCATCTGGCGACCTAGTTTCAGCACCCCGAAGATTACTTCTAAGACTCCTGTGAGGAGGGTGGCTGCTAGTAAATACTCTAAACCGTGATCCTTGACCAAATCAATCATTAACAGTGCCATTGCCCCTGTCGCTGCGGAAATTGCGCCTGGTCTTCCGCCTAAAATCGCGGTGGTGACAGCAATAATAAAAGAAGCATAGAGTCCCACCTTGGGGTCAACTCCTGCAATAATGGAAAACGCGATCGCTTCTGGAATTAAAGCTAGTCCAACAACGACTCCAGCTAAAATATCAGCCCTCACATTCGAGAACCATTCCCGTTTTAGGGCTTGCGTATTCAAACAATCCTCCTAGATACAATACTCGTCTGAAATGACTATCTTATCTTGTCTAGGATACTACAAAAGGTTTACATTAATTTATCCCTAAGCAGCAACCTGTCCAAACTCGGTTAAATAGCGGAAGGATTTAACAATATAACCAGCGCATTCTTCGGGAGACATTTCATAAAAAGCGTACCAAGCAGCAGCTTTATATTGATCATAAGCTTCTTCCCGTTCGGGGAATTTCTCTAACCAAGCTAAACGTACCGCATGACCTATGAGAACATCTAAAACTATGTATTCTTCAATTTGTAAATCAGGGTTTTGTTCTGTTAACGCGCTTAATTCTACTAAGGCTTCAATATTAACTTGACGATATTCGGGGGCGTGAATTTTATTAAGTAAATGTTCAATTCGCAAAGCAAAGTTTTTCTCACCTGGGGTCATTTCCGCAAGAATTACATCGCTATCGAGACGGTTACGGCGTTCAAGTTTATCGCCAATAATAATACCTTGACAATGTTCCATGAATCGCCACACATCAGGATAAAAGTTTTGGGGTACTTTTGTTAATGAACCTTGGAGTTTGCGTTGACGATACCAACTGGCGATTTCTGCTTCGGGGGGTTCAGGGTGGAAGGGGCGAACTATCCACTCAATCTCTTTTTCTGGTTGTTTGACATGGAGAGATTCTTGCTGTTTTAGGGTCTTATTCATCCCCTCGTAACTAGCGAGGACGGTTTGTAGGTGTTGTTTGACTTCAAAGGGGGAAAGCTGCATTAGCCGTTCGTAGGCTTCATCCTGGGTTAGTTTCAGTTCTTGGGCGAGTTCACTGGTGAGGAGGAGAATTAAGTAACCCACTCGCAAGGTTAATAAGCCATCGAGTAATTCTGGTTGAGATTTGATAATTAGGGCAAGATAGATTAATATTTCTTGAGTGAGAACGCGATCGCGAATATCTTCACGACAGAACTTTGCTATCTTTTCATAAATCTCATCATGGGACATGGGTTGTTGAATTAAAGAGTCTTCTGTATAAGATTTCCCCACAGTAATCTGCTTACCCCGTACCAAAATATCGGTGACTGCATCGGATAAGCTAATGTCCACCATATTCAGTAAACCCGCAGCATTGCGTACTATTCCCCAGTAAATTGGACTAGATACTCCTTCTGAACTCGCTTTTGCATAAACTTCTCGGAGTAATCCTTCTACAGTAACAGGAGTATCGCCACCAAAGCCAGTATCAAACTCTAACCCCTGTAAGCGTACTAAGGTATGTAATAATTCAATTTGTTCATAAATATTCTCTGAGTCATGCAAACTTACAAGTAATAAGTCTAGATTGGTTTCACATTCAAGCAAAAATTCCTCTGTATGATTCAGGAAACCATTGCGTTCGGGGTTATAGGGGAGATAATATTCCCGAATTTGGGCATCTTTAACAGAAGACTCAGTAAACTGAAACTGATGCAGAAAATCCATCCTTTCTTGGGCTGCGGTGAGAATCATTTGGTTTAAACGACCAATTTTTACTTCTACCCCATTACATAGACCTGCTTTCAATTCTTGCATCAACTTTAGTAAAGCTGGAGAGACAAAATTGCGCCCTTCATCTTCTGGTACTTCTAGCATGGCATGGGTTAAGAACAGTGTGACAACGGGTCGCCCTAACTGACTCCAGTGACGTTGAATATAAGCCAGTTCACTTTTAACTTGTTCAATAAGAAAATGATAATCGAGGGTTAAATAAAATTGTTTCTGGTCAAGGAAGGAAGGGAGAAACGCCACTATCTCATCTTGGATGCGGTAAACGCGAGAAGTGGTTAAACTCCTTAACCTGCGGATAGGTCTTCCCGTCAAACCTAATTTGTGATTGCGCCCAATTTGGGTATAGGCTTCAGAAAGTTCTCTTGCTTGGCGTACCTGAATCGGTTCAACCTGCTTGGGTGTTTCCGTGGGGATTCCGTAACTCTCTAATTGGTTTTGTAAGTCTTCATCTTCTGCTAAAAGGGCAATTTGGACAACAGGTTCTCGTCGTTTTCCCACTTTTAAGCGACGATTGAGAGGGTCAATATCCCCAGGGGAAATTAATTTATCTTGAATCATCTGTCCCAAAAAATAAAGACTTTGCGCCCAAACTAGGGGTAAGTTTTCATTGGGAACTCGCGTTTGCGACTGGGGTTGTTCTCGTTCTGCTGCAATCTTCTCTTCTGGAACATAAAATAGTTCAGGTAAAAGCTGATAACCATTTTCCTCAACTAATACTTTTTCTAAAAGCTGCTGATATTTCTTCGTTCGGTCTTCTTTACCTAGTAATAACCCTTCTAATAAAAGATAGGTGAAAAATAAAGGCCATTCGCTTTCAATATGTTCAAATTTTTGTAATTCCCAAGGTTCGTAGTGTAAACGCTGGCTATCTTCCAAGGCGGTTTGGTGTCCATCGCGAAGGAAACGCTTACAACCATATCTCCCTTCCAGCTTATCGATGATTTTATTGCGAGTTCGTTCGACAATATCAACATCTTCAATCGCGAAAGCTGGAAAGCCGATAATACTCAATAAAGCTGCATCAGTTTCTTTGGAACTAGATTCCCTCGGTAATAAAGATTCGAGAGTAATTCTAGCACGGGCAATTTCATCGGGTAAAACATGAATCACTGACGACTGTGAACCCTTAACTCCAAAAAGGTTTAAACCGTTCATCGCTTCTAAAGCAGCCTTCGCCATACCAATAGAACTTGCATTCAATTCTGCTTTACCATGATTACTTTTATTTCCCCGTTCCCAAATCCCATAGTCAGGAGTCCGATAGGCGCGACCAATGTAATAAACTAGGTTTTGGACAAAGTTTACCTCATCAATAGTGTAAATAATATGTAGCCCAGAAGTAGTCATCTGTGCCAATATCAACAGGTAAAGGGCGGTCGCATCAATTTGCAAATGTCCCCAGTCATCATCCCCCACCACAACATCCCCTGTATGGGTGTTGTATTTGGCATGAAGGGCATCTAAAAGGGATTGAGTCTTTTTAAAGTCTTCCACCTTGTCAGACTGCCTCATCATCGCGTTTAGCAGTCCTCGCATTAGTTTGACGACACTTTGTTCTAACTCGAAAGTGACAGCATTATCTGGGTCATGATGACGATACGCGATCGCGATTCCCCACACCGCTAAAATACTATAAACATTATCCCGCACCCAAGCATCTGTATAGTCCCCATGGGCATTAACCGCCGTACTCGCAGGTAAGAGTCCAGTAATCGGGTTTTGGCGACTCAAGATAATCTGATGAATCTGACCATAATACTCTGTAAGCTTTGTTTGCGGGGAAAAATCAGGATAAGTCATGGGGTGACAAAGAAAATATCTTAGCTTGTGATAATTTGAACAGAAATTTTAAACCATGATCTTGCTACTTTTATAAAAGTTTGTTACATTACTTAATAGCAATTATTCACAAATTGTAACAAAAACAAGGTAATAAATATGGAAGATAATCGTAACGATATTAAATTTGGTTTTAACGTTCAGTCCGAGAACTGGAATGGTCGTCTTGCTATGATTGGTTTTTCAGCTGCCCTGATTATTGAATTAGTCAGTGGTCAAGGCGTGTTGCATTTCTGGGGTCTAATGTAATTTAAGTTTATCGCAACTAGCGATATTGAAAAGAGCTGGGTTTTTCAGGAAACTCGGCTTTTTTTTCGTATCTGGCTATCTCCAGAAGAGATAATAATAATCTTCATTAGGTTAGTTTCCAAGATGACTAAATTCGTCTATGTTGCAGATATCTGATCAAAATCAATGTAATTAACAATACTGTAAAGCTACTAAAATGTCATGTCTATTCAAACCACTCCTGACCCAACCCTGAACCGCATCCAGATAGACCAACTCCTTGATAATAGCCAACCCGATGACGGTCAAGATATCATTAAAGGACTACAACAGCCTCAAAAGACTCTCCCCCCTCGCTACTTCTATGATGACCAGGGTTCTAAGCTTTTTGAACAGATTTGTCAACTTCCTGAATATTATCCCACTCGTACCGAATCCGCTATTTTTCAACAATATGCCCCAGAACTGGCTAAAATTACTGGAGCTTGTGAACTGGTAGAATTAGGGAGTGGTAGCTCGACAAAAACCCGTATCCTTTTAGATGCTTACCAAAAATTAGGTCATCCCTTACGCTATATTCCCAATGATGTTAGTGGTGGAATCCTCACCAGTAGTGCGAGTGAGTTACTGGAAAAATACAAATCCTTAAAAATACAAGGTATTGTTGGCACTTACGAACAAGCCTTAGCCCATCTTCATCCTACCCCCTTGCCTGGACGGATGGTTATTTTTATTGGCAGTACCCTCGGTAACTTTTCCCCAGAACAATGTGACCAGTTCTATCATCACCTCAATAAAGCCTTAGAACCTGGCGAGTATTTCTTACTAGGAATTGACTTACAAAAACCTGTTGACGTTTTAGAATCCGCTTATAATGACTCTGAAGGTGTTACTGCTGCTTTTAACCTCAACATCTTAAATCATCTTAACTGGCGATTTGGTAGTAACTTCAATCTAGACTGGTTTGAACATCAGGCATTTTATAATCCCACAGATTGCCAAATTGAGATGCATCTTAAATGTAAACGCAAACATGAAGTTACGTTTTCCGCCCTTAACTTTACGGCTTCCTTTCAAGCTGGAGAAACCATACACACGGAAGTTTCCCACAAATTCGATCTTAAGCAAATTCAAAACTATCTCCACAAGCAAGGACTAACACCCTTAAAAACCTGGACAGATTCACAAGAATGGTTTGGTGTCCTCCTCTGTCAAATGGGCGATTAAAGCTCATAGATTAATCAAAAGAACTAAGGGGGAGGCGATTGAGAATTTCTTGATAATGTCTCCATTTGGGCAGAAAAACATCCATGAGGGCGACAAAGTTCTTATTATGACTGGCTTCTAGGAGGTGGGTCATTTCATGAACAATTACGTATTCTAAGCAAGGTCGGGGCTTTTTGGCAAGTTCTGTGTTGAGGCGGATATTACTGAGAGTAATATTACAGCTTCCCCATTTGGTTTTCATCCGTTGGACAAAAAATTTATTGACCTTCACTTCCATTAAGGGTTGCCATTTCTCGATTAGGGGAGGAATTGCTGCTTTGAGTTGTTCACGATACCACTGATCAACGATCGCGCTTTTTTTCTCTTGACTGGTATGAGGTCGCACTTGTAGCAGTAGGGTTTTATGGTCTAGGGAAACTTGTGGAGGTTTATCAGCGGTTATGACCTGGAGAAGATAGCGATCCCCCCAAAAATAGTGACTTTCTCGATTGAGATATTCGCGAGGGGTTTCTCTGGCTTGGGCTTGGATCTTTTGACGTTGTTTTTTGATCCAAGGTAATTTCGCGATCGCGAACATCCGAATCGTTTCCAAATTCATCCGTTCGGGTACAGAAATGCGTACCTCTCCTTCTGGGGGATGGACACTGAGGTACATATTCTTAATTTTCTTTCTAAGAACATCAATCTCTACATTGCTAAGGTTTAGAACTTCTGTCATGAATTAATTGAGAATTAGTATTCGCCTTGTTCTTTGATAATGAGGAAAATAAGTTCTACTTTGTCAGTATTTCCCAGGATTTTGAAAAGTTCTTTTTTAATAACATTTTCCCGCGCCTTTTCGCCTCTCCAACCATCGGGTCTAACTTTTTTGACTGCGGTATCAATTTTAAGGGCTATTGTCAAAACTGGATCATGATCTACTTGATAAATACCTGTGGCTTCACGGACAGTATTAGTTGTCGTGGGTTGGGGAGATTTAAGATTGTTGTAAAGGGCGAGTTTCGCTGAAGTGTCTAGTTCTGTGGGGGTGTTGTCGTCTTTACCTTCTTTGACCTTTTGGGCGAGTTCAGCGATTTTCTGGAGATATTCCTCATAGGTAATTGCGTCATGTTTTCGGGTTTCAATCAGTTCATCGAGGAGGATAGACATTTTTTGGTAATAAGCGGGATCATTTAGCTGTTCTTGAATGATCTTTTTACGGACATTATTCTCGATGGTTTCAGCGACAGTATTTTTATCTTGCTTGATACCTTCAGGGAGATTATCAACCGCTTGATTCATACCAGTTTTGACAATGAGATCAACTAAAGACATCTCCTCAAAGGCAGAGATTTTGCGCGGTGCGTCTGCTTCAATATAGGTGTCGATAAGGTGGCGCATATCTGCTTCATAGGTTTTTAAATCAAGGGTTTCACCACTAGCGTTACGGATGACCTCACGGAGATCAACGTAGTTTTTAACGGTTTGTTTAATTTGCTCAATTTGGGCGTTGCTGTAGCCAGCTTTATCCAATTCGTTAGCAATATTGGCATAGGATCGAATCAGGGTCGCTGTGGCTTTATAGAAGGTGGCGCGGTGGGTTTCTCGTTCGCTGAGGTCAGTGGAGATTTCGGTGTTACCACAGAAGTAAAGAATATATTCGCTTTCGTTTTGGGGCGGTTTGACAGGTTCACAGAGGAGATAGATCGCTTCTAGGGCATCTTCGAGGCGTTCTTTCCCCCTAGTAAGTCGGTCTTGGAGGATAACTTCAGGATTAACCTCGCTGTTGTCGTGGTCGAGTTCGGAGGTATAGACAGAAATAGCTTTTTCAACTTTTTTAAACAGGTCTTTGTAGTCGATGATATAACCAAAGGTTTTATCTTCTCCATCGAGGCGATTAGTGCGACAGATAGCTTGAAATAAACCATGATCCTGCATACTCTTATCTATATAGAGGTAGGTACAGCTTGGCGCATCAAAACCCGTCAGCAGTTTATCTACAACAATGAGGAGTTTCATATTTGCAGGTTCTTTTTGGAATTTCCTTTTTACTGCTTCTTCATAGGTTGCGGTTTTATTTTTTCCAGGTTGGTCTTTAAGGAGTTTGGTATAGGTGTTGTAAATAAATTCCTTATCGGTTTCTGTATTCGCCCCTGTGTCCTCGGTGCTGATATGCTTGGCTTGAGGATTGTATGAGGTGATAATGGCGCATTTACCCTTAAATACGGTGTCTTGGAAGATTTGGTAATATTTACAAGCTTCGTAAATACTAGAAGCCACCAGCATCGCTGTCCCACGATTATTATTAAGGCGAGGTTTTACAGCAAAGTCGTGAACAATATCGAAGACAACGCGATTCATGCGCGATTTGGAACTGAGGACTTTTTGCATCGTTCCCCATTGTTTGCGGAGTTCTGCTTTTTGCCAATTATTCAGTCCTTTGGTTTTCGCATCAAACCAACTATCAATATGGGTTTGCGAACCTAAACGCTGGTCTATATCCCTGGCTTCATAAACCAAATCAAGGATAATCTCATCTTCTACCGCTTCACTAAATTTGTAGGTGTGGATATAGTTACCAAATACTTCTTGGCTAGTTTGTTTATCTTTTTTCAGCAGAGGTGTCCCCGTAAAACCGATAAAGATAGCATTGGGTAAAATCGCTTTCATAGTGCGGTGGAGTTTACCGCTTTGGGTGCGATGACATTCATCCACAAAGACAAAAATATCACCAACTGCGGGACTAGGTTGGGCTTCTAGGTCTTGAATAAATTGGTCGAAGTCGTTGACGTTTCTCTTCCCGAATTTGTGGACTAAGGAACAAAGTAAACGGGGTTTGGCTTGGCTAAGTTGGCTAATTAAGTCTCTCCCACTGTTGCTGCGGTGGATGGTTTCGCCAGTTTTATCAAAGATTCCTTCGATTTGTGTATCTAGTTCATCGCGGTCGGTGACAACAACAACACGGGCGTTGGGTTTGTTTTCAAGTATCCACTTGGCGAGGAGTACCATCACCAGACTTTTACCACTACCTTGGGTATGCCAAATAATTCCCCCTTTACCTTTATTTACTTGGTCTTGGGCTGCTTTGATGCCAAAGTATTGATGAAAGCGAGGTAGTTTTTTGATGCCACCATCGAAGAGAACGAAGTCATAAATTAGTTCAATGAGGCGTTGTTTGTTACAGAGTTTAATTAGATATTTGTCGAGTTTATTTTGCTTATTTTCATGGATGTCTTCTCTCCAGGGAAGGTAGAATTTTTCTTCAGTTCCCGTAGTTCCATATTTAAGTGCAGTGTTATTTCCTGCTATTAGAAGCTGAACGGTGCTATAAAACCATTCATTAAATTCTTTATTTTGATTAGATATATTTTGGCGAATCCCGTCACCAATAGAAACGCTACTTTTTTTTAGTTCAATAACTCCAATAGCGATACCGTTGAGATATAGAACTAGGTCGGGTCGTCTTTCTTTGTTCCCTTTGAGGGTGACTTCTTCGGCTATCGCAAAATGATTCTTTTCGGGTTCTTTCCAGTTGACAAGTTGAACGGTTTCGCTATTTTCACTAACTTCAGTTTTAACATTTACACCGTAGCGAAGGAGTTGATAAACTTGTTTATTTTTTTCGTAGAGGCTATGGCTGGGGTTATTGGCTTCTCGGCTTAAGGTTTCAATAGCTTTTGAGATTTGGGCGGAGGTGTAGCCTGTTTTTATGAGGTAGGCGGTTAGGTATTTGGTTTCTATGTTGCTGTTTTTGGGGCGTTCTTGCCAGTTCCCGATGTATTCATAACCGAGTTCATTAGTGAAGAGTTTGATAACTCGGTTT
>JBBQDV010000003.1:0-41739 GCA_038320005.1 Cyanophyceae cyanobacterium | reverse complement strand
TAGCTGCTTTGTCCGTGACGGATAATCACAACACGAGTCGTCATTTCTTATTTCCCCTAGACAGCAAATGGCAAGAAGCAAGCCCCATTTTAAAGGGCAATGTTCCCCTTGGCAAGATGTTTTGATACCAATGCTCAATATCTTAGACTAGCGTTAGAGTCTATATCAATTTTAAGGATTATTTAGCATGGATGTAAAAGCAGCAGTTGCCTTTGCCCCTGGTCAGGCTTTAAGTTTAGAAACAGTACAACTCGAACCACCTCAAGCAGGAGAAGTCCTAGTTGAAATCAAAGCAACTGGCGTTTGTCATACCGATGCTTATACCCTTTCAGGTAAAGACCCAGAAGGGCTGTTTCCTGCTATTTTTGGGCATGAAGGCGCAGGGATTGTGGTCGAGGTGGGAAAAGGTGTTACAAGCCTTAAACCAGGCGACCATGTGATTCCTCTCTATACTCCTGAATGTCGCGAGTGTAAATTTTGCCTCAGTCGCAAAACAAACCTTTGTCAAGCCATTCGTTCCACCCAAGGGAAAGGATTAATGCCCAATGGCACAAGTCGTTTTTCCTTAGATGGGGAGATGCTACACCATTATATGGGAACATCTACCTTTGCTAATTACACTGTTTTACCAGAAATCTCCCTTGCTAAAATTCGCTCTGATGCACCCTTTGATAAAGTTTGTTATATCGGTTGTGGCGTAACGACAGGCCTTGGTGCAGTTATATTTACCGCAAAAGTTGAACCTGGGTCAACAGTGGCTGTTTTTGGCTTAGGAGGGATTGGTTTAAATGTTATCCAAGGGGCAAAGATGGTGGGGGCAGATAAAATTATTGGTATTGATATTAATAATGATAAACGCGCGATCGCGGAAAAATTTGGCATGACCGATTTTATTAACCCGCACGAATTGGATAGTGATGTCATTAGTGAGATTTCCGCCTTAACCGATGGTGGTGTAGATTTCAGTTTTGAGTGCATTGGTAATATCAACGTGATGCGTCAAGCCTTAGAATGCTGTCATAAAGGTTGGGGAGTTTGTACCATTATTGGCGTTGCTGGCGCGGGAGAGGAGATTACTACCCGTCCTTTTCAATTGGTAACTGGAAGAGTTTGGAAAGGTAGTGCTTTTGGAGGCGCAAGAGGACGGACAGACGTACCGAAAATTGTCGATTGGTACATGGACGGGAAAATTAATATTGATGACCTCATTACCCATACTATGCCCATTGAAAAAATCAATGATGCCTTTGAATTGATGCACAAAGGCGAGTCTATTCGCACTGTCCTCACGTTTTAAACTTAATAATATTCTGAACCCTGAACTAGTGAACTCTCATGTCTAATCTCAATTTAAGATCCCAATATCGCTGCTTTGGGGGAACAGTCGCTTACTATAGCCATTTTTCCCAAGTCTGTAATAGCGAAATGCGCTTTAGTGTCTTTATTCCGCCTCAAGCTGAAGTTAAGGCTGTGCCAATTTTGTATTACCTCTCTGGGCTAACCTGTACTGAAGAAAATTTTACTGTGAAGGGAGGCGCACAAAAGTATGCAGCAGAACTTGGTTTATTATTAGTCGCCCCAGATACTAGCCCTCGTCAAACGGGTATTCCTGGAGAAGATGCAGATTGGGATTTAGGTTCAGGGGCAGGATTTTATGTTGATGCAACTCAAGACCCTTGGCGAAAGCATTATCAGATGTATAGTTATGTGGTGGAGGAATTGCCTAAGTTAATTGCAGCAAATTTTCCAGTTAGCATTGAAAAGCAAGGGATTTTTGGGCATTCGATGGGGGGACATGGGGCGTTAGTCTGTGCTTTACGCAATCCTCATCATTATAAATCGGTTTCGGCTTTTGCGCCTATTGCTGCACCGATACAATCTCCTTGGGGAAAGAAAGCATTTAGCAATTATTTAGGAAATGATATTTCTCTATGGTCAGATTATGATGCAACAGAATTAGTTAAGCGTGGACGGTTAGATTACCCGATTTTGATTGACCAAGGTACAGAGGATAATTTTTGGGTTCAAAAGCAACTGTTACCAGATGTGTTTGCTGCTGCGTGTGAAACGGTGGGACAAGATTTGCGCTTACGCTATCAGGAAGGCTACGACCATAGCTACTTTTTTATTGCTAGTTTTACGGAAGACCATTTACGCCATCATGCTGAACTTTTGGGAGATTAGCAACAATTTTTCATCTAAGATTAGTACTAGCGTCAAGCAACAAACCCTGACAAAATGATCATAAATCCCTTGGTCTTAGAAATGCAATCTGCCCAACTTACTCTTGATGATGAGCAGTTTTATCGCCTCTGTAGTGCTAACCGAAACTTGCGATTAGAGAGAACCGTAGCAAGAAATTTAATTATTATGCCACCAACAGGATGGGGAACTGGTAATCGTAACTTTAGACTTGTACAGCGTTTAGCAAACTGGGACGATACTGCCTCAAGTCAGGACAACGGTCTTTGCTATAGATAAATATTTTTATGGAACTAGAAGCTATTGTTTTAGCGGGGGGTAAAAGTTCTCGCATGGGTACAGATAAAGCTTTAATAAAGGTTGGGGATGTATCTTTATTGCAACAGGTTTGTCTCCTTGCTCAAGCTGTTGCTACCACTGTTTATCTCGTCACCCCTTGGCGAGAAAAGTACCAAGAAATTATTCCCCCAGGTTGTCAAATCATTGAAGAAGATACCAGTACAGAACGTTTTCCCCTTAAGGCTTTTGTCCAAGGATTAACTCACATTAAAACAGATTGGGTCTTACTATTAGCCTGTGACTTGCCCAATTTAGAAATAGCAGCAGTGCAACAATGGGTTAATTCCTTAGAGCAAGTTTCGCCAGAAGCTATTGCTTTACTACCCCGACATCCAAAAGGATGGGAACCCTTGTGCGGATTCTACCATCGTCGCAGCTTACCCTTACTCCAAGATTATCTAACTAAGGGAGGGCATTCCTTTCAAAAGTGGTTAGCCGAAAATCCTGTACAAGAACTGACTGTGGGCGATTTCCGCCAATTGTTTAACTGTAATACCCCTGCGGACTTCGCTATGGTAAAACAAGGTTTACAAAAGGATAATTAATGGCTGATCAATTAATTCGGGCTACCGCAGCAGATGGCGGAATCCGTGCGGTAGGAGTAATTACAACTCGTTTAACTCAAGAAGCAAGAAATAGACACAAACTCTCTAATGTGGCGACTGCTGCTCTGGGACGGGCGATGTCTTCTGGTTTGCTTCTCGCTTCGAGTATGAAAAAAGAAGGCTCTAGGGTGAATTTACGGATTCGCAGTGATGGACCTCTAGGGGGGCTAATGGTCGATGCGGGTCTAGATGGGACGGTGCGAGGATATGTGGATCATCCAGAGGTGGAGTTACCCCCCAATGAGAAGGGGAAACTTGATGTGGGTGGGGCAATTGGTAAAAATGGCTATCTCTACGTTGTGCGAGATGTGGGCTATGGCTATCCTTATTCTTCTACTGTTGAGTTGGTTTCTGGGGAAGTTGGGGAAGATGTGATTCATTATATTACTACTTCAGAACAGACTCCTTCAGCGTTATTGGTGGGGGTATTTGTGAATAAAGAAGGGGTAACTGCTTCCGGTGGTATTCTCCTCCAGGTTATGCCTAAATCCGCTAGGGATGAGGAACTGGTGGCAACTTTAGAGGCGCGGGTTGAGAAACTTGTGGGTTTTACACCTTTGTTGAGGGCGGGTAAATCTTTGCAGACCATTTTCCAAGAACTCTTAGGAGATATGGGACTTGTGATCTTTCCTGATGTCCAGATGCTACAGTTCGATTGCAGTTGTTCTTCTGAGCGCATTTTTAGTGTCTTAAAAATATTAGGAGTCTCTGAACTGCGAGATATGATAGAAAAAGACGATGGTGCAGAAATAACTTGTCACTTTTGTGGTGAGGTTTATCAAGCAAGTGGAGATGATTTGGAGCAATTAATCGTAGAACTTGTTGCATCGGAAGATAGCAAAGAAAAAGCAGATTCAGAATGGCAGGAGGAGGACAGCAGGATAGAGAAATTTGTACAGTACACTAAAGATTCCCAAAAAGAGGAAAAGATTTAAATTTAGTTTTTTACGGGTACTTTATGAAACAAAACCTGGCTGAACCACTGCAAATTTAACTATGACTATAAATCAGAGAGAGCCAAAGATATCGAAACTTCCTTTCAATCGCTTTGCCATACTTAGGAATTGGCGATTTTGGGCAGGGTTTGTAGTGTTTATCTCAGGAACAGCAGGTTTTATGGCAATGGCTACTCTCTTAAAGCTTACTGACGTTCCCAACTGCCCAAAGATATTTTTACCCACTGCTTCTGCTTCGATGCGTATGTATTGCGCTCAAAATGCTGCGGATAAAGGTACTATCGATAACTTGTTAGAAGCGATCGCGCTTGTGGAAGTCTTACCTTTAGATCACCCTCTCCGTCCTCAAATTAACGCTGCGGTGGAGGAATGGTCAAGGGAAATCCTCCGTTTGGCAGATGAAAGTTTCCAAGCAGGAGATTTAGAAGGCGCGATCGCGACAGTGCGTAAAATTCCCCGTCAAGTAGAAGCCTACAACCTCATTGAAGAACGCATTAGCTATTGGAATAGTGTCTGGGCTGAAGGGGAAGGAATTGTTAAAGAAGTAGAAGCACATTTATGGGAATCTGAATGGAATCTCGCCTTCCGTACCGCTGTCAAATTACTCAATATTGATAATAAATATTGGGCAAATAACCGCTTTCAACAGCTAACCGATATAATTCGCATCGCTCAAGATGAAAGCCGACAACTCGATAGTGCTTATGCTGCCCTAAGTGAAGGTGGGGTAGATAATTTCTTAAAAGTGATTCAACAAGCAACAGAAATCACCTCCAAAAGCTACGTTTATAAACAAGCCCAGGACTTAATTAAACAAGCAGAAGATAAGCTGCTCTCCACCGCCCAAAACCGACTAGACAATAGTGATTGGGCAGGAGTCCTAGATATTACCCGTAGAGTCCCAGCAAGGCTGAGTATCCAGAGCAAAATGGAAGATATGGCTTATCTAGCACGAGCAGGCACTAACTCGGAAGTTGGCACAATTGCCAGCCTCAGAAATGCGGTTCAGGAAGCGGGAAAAGTTTCTGCGGATAGTTCCCTCTACAGTAAAAGCAAAAACCTGATCGCGCGTTGGCAACTCGAAATTGGAGATATTGCCCATCTCAATAAAGCGCGTAAGTATGCCCAAGCAGGAGGCACAGGCAACTTAAGCTCTGCCATTAGCGAAGCTCGACTAATTGCTGCCCAAAACCCGCGTAGTTCTGAAGCCCAGCAAGAAATTAAAAAATGGCTTCGAGAAATTCAAGTTCTCCAAGACCGCCCAATTATTGATCGCGCTGTCCAATTTGCTCGTAGTGGCACAGTTGCTTCTCTGCAAGAAGGGATTGAAGAAGCCAGCCGTGTTGCCCCTAACCGCGCCCTTTCCGCTGAAGCGCAACAAAAAATTAAGCAATGGCGAGGACAAATTCAAACCAAACAAGATCAACCGATTTTAGATCGGGCAAATCAACTTGCCCAAACGAACTCCCTGCGAGGACTACAATCCGCTATCCAAGAAGCCAGCCGTATTTCTCCTAACCGCGCTCTTTCTGGGCAAGCTCAAACTAGAATTGCCGATTGGAGGCAACAGCTACAAACGAGAGAAGATCAACCCATTCTCAATCAAGCAGATACTCTGGCGAGAAATAGAGATTACCCAAGAGCCATCAGCACCGCCCGTCAAATCAATCAGGGCAGAGCCTTATACCGTCAAGCCCAAGGCAAAATTCAAATTTGGCAAAAAGAAGTCCAAGCTCAACAAAACCTACAAGAGGCTAGTCAACTTGCTAGTAATCAGAGTTCCGAATCCTTAACCAGAGCGATTAGCATAGCTCAAAATATCCCTTCAGGGACAGATGTGGGCAGACAGGCACGGGAATCAGCAAATCGCTGGAGTTGGGAACTACTTTCTCTGGCAGAATCTCAAGCTAATCAAAACTTGAGCGAAGCGGTACGCATTGCTAAACAGATTTCCAGTAATACGGAAGCTTATGATAATGCTCGATCGCGTATTCGGACTTGGGAACAATTACTAACTCCTGAGCCTCCACCTACCCCCATTCAGCCTGATCCTGCCCCCCCAGCAGAGTTAACAGATATTTTTTAGCTTTGATTAGTTCCCTGATTCTTATTCCCATGGGTGGGACAAGGGGGAGCAGACAAAGAGCGATCTAGCCAACCGACACTTTGTTGTAAGCGTGCTAGAGCTTCTGCGGGCTGATCTTTGAGTAAAAAGACTAAAGCAGAGGCAGCCTGTTGTTGGGCTTGGGCTTGGCGATTGGACTTGACACGATGCCAGTCTCGTTCTTGAATGGACAAACGTTCTGCGAGAACCTGGGCTAATTCTAGGGTGCTTAAATGAGCTAGAGGATCTTTCTTTGCCGGTTGGGTTGAGGTAAACATAGTTAATATTTGGGGAAATTATTAAATTAAGTTAAGCTGCCAGGGTTTGATAAACCTGTGCTAACAACTCTTCCATAGATTGAGCAGGGGTACAAACCACCCAATTGGCTACAGCTTGAAGTTGATTTTCTAATACTGTAGTTTCTTCGTGATTGGGACAATGATCTAATACTAAGATCGGGGGCTTGTGGGGTAAGTCAACTAACTGATTAATTTCAGTTTGGAGTTGCAGGTTTTCGGCAATATACCCTAAATCTAACACTAACAAATCAATGCTTTGATGTTGCACTTGGCTATAAACTTCTTGCCAAGAATGGGAAAGAGAGGTTTTTAAGCCTGCGGTTTGGAGGTATTGAGTTAGGGCTTGAATCCATTCTGAGCGTTTACTTTTATTTTCCCAGCAGCTAATGACGAGGATATTCGGTTCGGGTTTTCCTGCCTTTTTAGTGAGGGCTTGAATCTCTTGCAAGATTGCGGTACTGGTGGAGATGTCTAAGGAGGGAAGACAGGGAGTAACGGCTAAAGTGCCGATTTTTTTTGCAGCTTGGGTGGTTTCTTGATCGAGGGTGAGTAAGGGTAAATCTGCAAGATATTCACACTGGCTATAGGTTTTGAGATATTGAGGTTTAAGATTGGTTACACCTGCCATTAAAATAAAATCGGGATGCCAAACTCTGGCGAGAAGATTAGCTTGCTCTGGGTCACTAACTTCTAGGAAGCGATATTTTGCTGTTAGGGGGTTGTTTCTCAGGTTATCATTGAGTTCGCTCGCCATGTTTTCGCTTTCGGGGGCTTCTGAATTTTGCTGTTCGAGTTGGGGATTGAGATAAAGAAGGGTCAGTTTTTTTGCTTTGGCTGGGGAAGTGCTGGGGGAGAGACTGGTACAAATTTTCTCTAAAGGCTGGGGTTCAACGGGTAAGGAAAGGAAACCATTGGCGTGATGTTGTTGGGCTTGCTGTTTTTCGGCACGGGTAGCGACAATTACCACAGGTATTTCTTGAGTTTTGGGATCTGCTTTTAGTAAGGTGAGAACATCCCAACCAGAAAGTAAGGGGAGGAGAGGGTTGAGGAGGATGATGCGAGGTTGCAGTTGTCGGGCTTTTTCAAGGGCTTCTGTACCCGATCGCGCGATCGCGACTCGATAACCTAAGTCCCGTAATTGATTATTAAGATTCTCAATATATTGGGGAACTGCTTCTACAATTAAAACTAAGCGGTTTGCTTCTCCAGTGGGTTGCTTTTGCCCAGAATATTGGCGTTGAGGAGGCGGTGTGGGGGGCAAGAGTAGGGTGAATTCACTGCCGATGCCTGTTTTGGATACAAAGGAAATATCACCTCCGTGCGCCCTGGCTAGGCGTTGGGTTAAGACTAAACCTAGTCCTGTTCCTTCAAAGCTACGGGTGAGGGGGCTTTCGAGTTGTTGGAATTTTTGAAAGATCAGGTGTTGAGAATCGAAAGGAATACCAATACCAGTGTCCCAAACTATGATCGCAATCCAGCCTTCCCAACGGTGGACCCGTAAGCCAATTTTGTTATTTCCTTGGGTAAATTTTAGGGCATTGGAGAGGAGGTGAACTAACATTTGGAATAAACGTAATTCATCCGCCACGAGAGTTTCTATTCCTGGTTCTAATTCAAGAGTAAAGTCAATGGTATCAGGATCAAAGCTTGTATCTTTTTCTTTTTGGACTTCTAAGGCTTGTTCATAAGCGCGATCGCATAAAGGCTTTACTTTAACAACTTCTAGATTGAGTTGTAGCTGTCCTGTCTCTAAACGGGTTAAGTCAAAAATATCATTGACCACATTCATTAACTGTCGCCCACTTTGATAGACCATACGGGCATAACGAGCTTGGCGGGGGTTGAGTTCTCCCAAAGATTGCCCTTTCAGTAAGTTAGATAAGCCCAGAATGGCAGTGAGAGGGGTTTTTAGTTCGTGGCTGATACAGGCTAAGAATTCATCCTTGAGGCGGTTCAACTGCACTAAATCAGCATTTTTAGCAGCTAATTCTTTACAGAGTTGCTGTTGTTCGGTGACATCCGTTGCCAAAATAATCCACACTGGCGAGGCTTCTGGGGTTGCTTCTTGGATTTGACTCCTGTATGTGTAAGAAATATTTAGGGGTAAACGGATGAATTGCCAAACTTTTTCTGAAGCAGTTTGACTAAGAGGATTAATTTTTTCCTTCTCGGTTTTCGGGATGATAGTGTCTTGTTGTTGGTTTACCGAGAGTTGAACCGCTAAGTTACGAGCTTCTTTGCTATAGCTAGGCGATCTTTTTTCTACGTTGTCGAGACGATTACTCGCTTCTGTCACTCCAACATTTTTCGCAGCAGCATTATTCCCCTTTTTTGAGGTTGAAGGGATTTCAACTTGTTCGCGCCAAGCTAAATTTTCACCTAAAACTTCCCCTGTCTCGGTTTGTAACATTAGGGGAATAGGTAACTGTTCGAGGAGGGGTAATAAGTCGAGATTAGAAGCACTCATTTTAGGAATAGAGGGTTCTATGAGGAGAGTTTGTAAGAGTTGATTTGTATCTAACAACCCGAGAAAATCACCGTTATTATTGACCACTGCATAGGAAGCATCAACTTTCCCTTCAGCTTGGAGAAATGAAATTGCAGAAGTTAGCTGCATTTGTCCAGAGAGGATAGTCACAGGGTCGGAGAAATTAGTGATCGGTTCTGCCATTTCTGGCTGGCGATGGCTTCCTGCGCTGACAAAAACTCTAAGCTTGGCGAAAAGGTGGTGAAGATGAATAATACCAATCGGGTATTGCTGATTATTGAGCAAGACGACTTCCCTGACTTCACTGCTTTGAAATATTTCCAGCAAGGATTCCAGACTTGTATTTTCTTTACAAATTGGCACTGGTTGGGCATATTTTTCTAAAGTAGGGCTGGACATAAACTTTGGTTTTCGCTGACTAGTGAATTTAAGGTGCAGGATAAGGAGGTAGGAGGGATAATAAGGTTTGAAAGAGTAATGGGAATCTAGATTGATTTCTGAAAGGGTTCTCTTCCCATAGCAACCATCCTCTGAAGATCAGAATAAGTCCAAAGTTGAAAAGCGAGATACAGTAAAGGTTTCCTCTTTCCCTACTGCGATAAATTATTTTTTCTCTTTCTCCTTAAATAAAAGGGTTGGGACTTTATATAGGTTACAGTTGACAAACATCTGCCAAGGTGTTTTGCTTATAATCAAAATTGGTGAAAATATTTTCTCCCTTGCTTTATAGATAGCAGGGATTTGTAACATTCTCTCATATCTTAATTTTGTCTTCTAAATTGTCAGTCTGTGTTTGCATTCTCGATCGCGAATTAGCTCAGTTTTTGCAAGAGAAGCTTGCACAGGATAGTTATGAATGGATTTGGGTTCATGCTGAGGAAAAGATACCAGAAATTATCGCCAAGAATAAAGAGACTATTGACTGCTTAATTTTTGATCATCGCGTTTCGACACCGCCTCTATTTCGGGACTTTTATGAACAGGGGATTTTGTTACCTTTAGTTTTACTGATGGGAAAGGATCAGCAAGAACTAGAAAATGAGCAATCGTCCTCAAAATTTCCGCATACAGCTACATTCGTTTATCATTGGGCGGAAGTTCACTTGAATTTGGCAAATATTGAGGGAATTAAGCCGAGTATTGATAGCGCGATCGCGAGATTTTTGCAACTTGCACCAGTCTATACCCCACTATCCTCTTCTTTACCAACTCAAGCAGAATCTAATCCTGCGAAATTTTTAATCCTACGACAACAAAAACTAGCTGAAAAACTCAAAGAACGCTTAGGATACCTTGGAATTTACTATAAACGTAATTCTCAACAATTTTTCCGCAATCTTTCTAAACAACAACAAGAAGAGCTTCTCAAAAGTCTCAAGAACGGTTATCGTGAGATTATCTTAGAATATTTCTCCGAAAACTCAATCAATCAAGAGATAGATGAATTTGTCAACCTGGCGTTCTTCGCTGATATCTCTGTCTCACGAGTTTTAGAGATTCACATGGAACTGATGGACGATTTTTCCCAACAACTGCAAATTGAAGGTCGTAGTGAAGAAATACTCCTCGATTATCGTCTAGCACTAATTGATATAATTGCTCATCTAGGCGAAATGTATCGTCGCTCAATTCCGAGAGAAGACATTCCCCTAGAAATTTTGACCTCTAAACCCTAAACCCTACGCAGATTGTCACCACAGGCTATGAGTCCGTCACAAAAAACTTACGTCCTCAAACTCTATATTGCTGGAAACACCCCCAACTCTGCTAGAGCGTTGAAAATACTAAAAGATATCTTAGAAAAAGAATGGCAAGGAGTCTATGCCTTGAAGGTTATTGATGTTTTGAAAAATCCCCAACTTGCTGAAGAAGATAAAATTTTAGCGACTCCAACCCTAACTAAAGTCTTACCCCCTCCAGTTTGCAAAATTATTGGTGATCTTTCTGACCGCGAGAAAGTATTGGTAGGATTAGATTTATTATATGAAGTTTTGGACAACTCTTCCAGGAAAGATTAAGCCCTAATCACGTTTCTTTATAACTCCAAAATAGCTATAACTTCAGAGCAATAAAAAACTAAATGGATAGCAAGCAAAACATGAATGATGAAGCCTCAGAGAATAACCTTCTTGCCAAAGGAGTCCAGAAAATTAGGACAATGATTGAAGGCTTTGATGAAATAACTCACGGGGGCTTACCACTGGGGAGAACAACCTTAGTTAGTGGGACATCAGGGACAGGAAAAACATTATTATCAGTGCAATTTTTATACGATGGGATCAAAGATTTTGATGAGCCAGGAATCTTTGTTACCTTTGAAGAATCTCCCGAAGATATTATTAAAAATGCCTATAGTTTTGGTTGGGATCTAAAAAAAGTAATCGAGGAAGGTAAACTTTTTATTCTTGATGCTTCCCCAGATCCAGAAGGTCAAGAAGTAGTCGGTAATTTCGATCTTTCTGCTCTGATTGAACGGATTCAATATGCAATTCAAAAGTATGACGCTAAACGAGTTTCTATTGATTCAGTCACCGCAGTTTTTCAACAATATGACGGGGCTTCTGTTATTCGCCGAGAAATATTCCGTTTAGTCGCTAGATTAAAGTTAATTGGTGTTACTTCAATTATCACCACCGAAAGAGAACAAGAATATGGGGGAGTTGCCCGTTTTGGTGTGGAAGAATTTGTCTCTGATAATGTTGTTATTGTTCGTAATGTCTTAGAAGGAGAACGTCGTCGTCGCACTATTGAAGTGCTTAAGCTACGAGGAACAACCCATATGAAAGGAGAATATCCTTTTACAATCACGAATGATGGCATTAATATCTTCCCATTAGGAGCGATGCGTTTAACTCAACGTTCCTCAAATGTGAGAGTTTCTTCAGGAGTTAAAACCCTGGATGAAATGTGTGGGGGAGGTTACTTTAAAGACTCAATCATTCTCGCCACAGGAGCAACAGGAACAGGAAAAACTTTACTCGTTAGTAAATTCTTAGAAGAAGCTTGTAACCAGGGAGAAAGGGCAATTTTATTCGCCTATGAAGAATCGAGAGCGCAATTATCTCGTAACGCTAATTCCTGGGGAATTAATTTTGAAGAATTAGAAGATAAAGGTTTATTGAAAATAATTTGTGCTTATCCTGAATCCGCAGGACTTGAAGATCATCTGCAATTAATTAAATCTGAAATCACTAATTTTAAGCCTTCTCGAATTGCGATTGATTCTCTTTCTGCTTTAGCGAGGGGAGTTACTAATAATGGTTTTCGTCAGTTTGTGATTGGGCTGACAGGCTATGCGAAACAAGAAGAAATTACTGGTTTCCTTACTAATACAACAGATAGATTTATGGGTTCAAATTCAATTACAGAAGCTCATATTTCTACCATTACTGATACAATTTTAATGTTGCAATATGTGGAAATTCGGGGCGAAATGTCACGGGCGATTAATGTCTTTAAAATGCGTGGCTCTTGGCATGATAAAGGGATTCGGGAATATATAATTATGGGAGAAGGACCACAAATTAAAGATTCTTTCCGTAATTATGAGGGAATTATTAGTGGCTCGCCGACTCGCATCGTAGTAGATGAAAAGAGTGAACTTTCGCGCATTGTTCAAGGAGTTCGCAGTAAAACCAATGAGGATTAGGTTATTCGTTTAAAATTTAACTTAAGAATAAACATGAGCAATCTCAACCAAGCAGTTATTGTCCTGACGGGTGCAAGTGGAGGATTCGGTCAACAACTAACGCGACAGTTATTACAATCCCAAAGCCGTCTAATTCTTACGGATATTAATGAAACATCACTGCGAGAGCAAACCGCAAATATTCAAAAGGATATTTCTACGGGGGAAGTCCTTGGTTGTTGGGGTGTGGATCTTTCTACCAGTGAGGGCTGTAATGACCTCTATGATAAAGTAAGAGCATTAAACATCCCAGTTGATATTTTGATTAATAATGCAGGGATAGCTCTATTTGGTCGGATGGATGAAGTCCCCTCTGGGGAATGGGACAGGTTAATGCAAGTTAATCTTATGACCCCGATGCGTCTAAGTTCTCTATTTGTCGCTGATATGATTGCTCGGCGCAAAGGACATATCGTTAATATTTCCTCTCTTGCGGGTTGGATCGCGATCGCGGGATTGGCTCATTATTCCGCCAGTAAATTTGGCTTGCGTGGCTTTAGCGAAGGTCTATTTAATGAGGTTAAGCAATATAACGTCAAGGTAACAGCAGTCTATCCCTTTTTTAGCCGTACTCCTCTGTTAAAAGTTAAAACATATGGCGCTCTCGCTGAGGAAATGGAGGAATTTCCTGAATGGATAGCAACCGATCCAGAAAGAGTTATGAGAAAAACAATCAAAGGAATCAAGCAGAATAAACTGCACGTTTTCCCTGATAAAACCGCAAGAAGTCTTCATTTACTTAAACAATATTTTCCACTCTTAGTAAACTGGGGTAGTTATAAAATAAATCGCATTGTTAAAACTAATCGACATGAATGATCCAGTTGACAGCCCAACAACATTAAGAACGACTCAGAAGCAATTAGTGCTTGGGGCAGGTTTTGTCGGCTTAGGCATCGCTCAGGCTCTCAAAGAGGCAGGGATTGCTTATGATCAAGTTGATGCCAGTGATAATATTGGGGGTAATTGGTATCATGGCGTATATAAAAACGCTCATATCATCTCTTCACGAAAAGTTACTCAATTTACGCATTTTCCGATGCCAGAGGACTACCCCGATTTTCCCAGCGCACAACAGATGTGGGATTATCTAAACGCTTTTGCTGACCATTTTGATTTGCGCCCAAATATTGAACTCAATCGTAAAGTTAAGGCAGTACGCCCAATTGAAGATAACCTTTGGGAAGTGACATTTGATAACCAAGAACAGCGTATTTATAAAGGCGTGGTGATGTGTAATGGTCATCACTGGTGTAAGCGTTTTCCTGAGTTCGTGGGAGAATTTAATGGGAAAATCATCCATTCCAAGGATTATAAAAAACCAGAACAGCTACAGGGTAAAAGAGTGCTTGTTATTGGGGGCGGAAACTCCGCTTGTGATATCGCTGCGGAAGCTGGACGGGTAGGGGCTAAAAGTGTGCTGAGTTTACGGGAATCTGTTTGGTTTCTGCCGAAAACCTTTGCTGGAGTTCCCGTTGTTGATCTTATTAAAGGGTGGATGTCACAGAGAATGCAGAGGTGGCTGGCTTACAGTATTATTCGCCTCACTTTTGGCAAGCATAAGCATTACGGTATGCCTGAACCCCAATATCGAATTTTTGAGAAACATCCCACTTTAAATAATGAAGTTCCTTACTACATTAAACATGGTCGGATTGTTGTTAAACCTGAAGTTGCTTATTTAGAGGGTGATTCTGTTAAATTTGTTGATGGTAGTCGCGAAGAATTTGATTTAATTGTTTGTGCTACGGGTTACTCTGTGGCTTACCCATTTTTACCTTCACAACTGCAACGAGTGCGAGGGTCTTTAGTAGAATGTTATGGAGGCTCTTTCCTTGATGATTATAAGGGATTGTCTTATCTGGGATGGGGACAAGCACGAGGCGGTGTTGGTTCTCTAATTTCTGCTTACGGTCCTCTTTTTGCTCGCTGTCTTAAGCTACAAGATGAGATTAATGTGCCGATAGGTTTAGTTTTTAAAGCGATAGGACAATCTCCACCAGAAACTCATCTTAGTGACCCTCATCAAGTTTTTCGGCAGTTAAAGTTACTTAATCTTGGTTTTAATTTGCTTGTCAAAAAAGCTCGCCAGGTTGATGATAAATATCCTGATTTTAAGAATAAGCCTCTCCTGGGAATAGTAAATTAAGTCTCTCACCAAGATTGAGTTCTGCCTCAATATCAAGTATTCGAGTGTAGAATTAAGTTTCTTGCAATTTAGAGTTTTTCCCTTCTAGTTATTAAGGTTCTAGACAGGACGAAGGTTTATAATTGGTACAGGAAAATAAAACTTCCCAATAATCCAATAAAAATTTATAGAGATAGTTATTTAGAGATGCCCCAAATCCTCGTCATTGATGATGATCAAGCAATCTCAGAGCTAGTTACCATCAATCTAGAAATGGCTGGCTATGAAGTTGAGCAAGCGAGCGATGGTATCAAAGGTCAAGCTTTGGCGATACAGCTACAGCCTGATTTAATCATGCTTGATTTGATGTTACCAAAAGTAGATGGTTTTACTATTTGTCAGCGGTTACGACGGGATGAACGCACAGCGGAGATTCCTGTCGTCATGCTGACAGCCCTTGGTCAACTCAAAGATAAGGTACAAGGTTTTGATGCTGGTGCTGATGATTACCTGACTAAACCCTTTGAAGTCGATGAGATGTTGGCGAGAATTAGGGCTTTGTTAAGGAGAACGGATCGAATTCCTCGAGCTGCAAAACATTCAGAAATTCTTAGCTATGGTCCTTTGACTCTAGTTCCTGAAAGATTTGAGGCGATTTGGTTTAATAAGACTGTTAAGCTAACTCATTTGGAATTTGAGTTACTACATTGTCTGCTTCAGCGTCATGGACAAACTATCTCTCCTAGTGAGATTCTGAAGGAAGTCTGGGGTTATGATCCCAGTGATGATATTGAGACGATTCGCGTTCATATTCGTCATGTCAGAACGAAGTTAGAACCTGATCCTCGTCATCCTCAGTATATTAAAACGGTATATGGGGCTGGATATTGTTTAGAGTTATCTGAGGATTTAGCAAATTCCTCCCATGCTGCTGATTCATAAAATCTAGCTTTAAGAGGATGCTTGCCAAAATTCTTTATGATGAAGGAGTAGAAACTATTTTTTATTCCTTACCATAAATGACTCAGCAACTTCCTCAGTGTGAAAACTTACAAGATGCGGTTAATGATTTGCTGCAACTGCTTCAGCAAGAACCGAAGTTACGTTCTCAACAAGATACGACCTCTATTGAAGCTTCTTTGAGTAAGGCGATTTCACCAAAGTTTGAAATTGTCTTTGCTGGGGCGTTTAGTGCGGGTAAGTCGATGCTGATTAACGCTCTTTTGGAGCGAGAGTTATTATATAGTGCTGAGGGTCATGCTACGGGAACGGAATGTTATATCGAGTATGCAGATCTTGATCAGGAACGGGTCGTCTTAACGTTTTTGAGTGTTGTAGAGATTCAACAACAGGCGATCGCGCTTTGTCGGGAGTTAAGTTTACAGACTGATGCTAATTTAAATAAAAAGGAAGTGACGGATCTTCTCTCTCAAGGTTGTCAAGCGATTATTCAACAAGAGGGGGGGGAGGGAAAATCAGAACGGGCGAAACGGGCGAAGGCTTTGTTATTACTGATTGAAGGGTTTTTGAGTAATCGCGATCGCGTTCAAGTAAATAGTAACGCAACTTATTCAATGGAGCAATTTAATTTCTCCAATCTCAGTGAAGCAGCAGGTTACGCCAGACGGGGAAGCAATAGCGCGGTCTTAAAACGTCTCGAATATTATTGCAATCATCCCTTACTTGAAGATGGTAATGTTCTCGTTGATATGCCTGGAATTGATGCACCAGTGCAAAAAGATGCAGAATTAACTTATCGTAAGATTGAGCATCCTGATACCTCAGCGGTGATTTGTGTCCTCAAACCAGCCTCAGCGGGGGATATGACCTCGGAAGAAACTTCTTTGATGGAGAAGATGAAATCTAATCTGGGGATTCGCGATCGCGTTTTCTACGTCTTCAACCGCATAGACCAAACCTGGTATAACGGACAACTACGCCAACGCCTTGATAACTTAATTCAGAGTCAGTTTCGTGATAGCACCCGCGTCTATAAAACCAGTGGCTTACTCGGCTTTTACGGTTCGCAAATCCAACAGGATACCAATGAAGGCGACCGTTTTGGCTTAGATAGCATTTTTGCCGAAAATGTTAAAAGCTTAGGGGGAGAAGAAGAGACACCCCAATTTGTGAGCGAATTTAACAACTACTGTACCTCTGGCAAACTAACCAGTACGCCCTTTAAAGTTTCCGTTCATGGCTACCAAAGCCCCAACGAGAACTATGTTCGGATTTTGCAAGAATGGGGAAACCCTTTAATTCAGCAACTAATTAATGATAGTGGAATTGAAGAATTTCGCAACGCCATTACTCGTTATCTCACTGAAGAAAAGCGTCCTCAACTATATGCAAACCTAGCAGATGATCTGCGACCATTGTGTATTAATCTCCGCAAAAGTTATCTCGAAACTAGTCGCGACCTGGAAAGTCAGCCCCATGAAATTGATGACATGAAAGCGCGAGAATTAGAGAAACTCAATCAACAATTACAAGATATTGGGGAAGAGTTTCGTCAGTATTTTGCAGAAGAAGTAAATGCAGTCGTAATTAATACCGATCAAGCTTTTGATGATGACTTTCAAGTAATGAAAGCCCGTATGGTTAGTCGCTTAGATGAACTACTACAAACCTTCTCTGTATCTAAAGCTTATAGTCGTGCAACTTTAAGCCATCCACGCAACGCCACCGCACCTTTAATAGCAGTTTTAGTTGAGGCTTTATATTACCTTGCTAATGAGTTAGAAGATGTTCTGGTTGAACATTGTCAGATAGTTGTGACTAATTTTTGTCAACGCTTCTTACAACGTTTGCAAAGCACAGATCATTATCGTAAACTTTACCGTCTTTTGAATAATGATGGCGGTATAGAAGTAAAGATTCAAGAGTTAGAAAAACAGCTATCTCATGCGTTAGTAAGTCAAGCGAAAACAGAATGCGATCGTTATGTAAGAGAAAGCCCTCGTTTTTATGATGAAGGGACATTTTCCATCTATCAATTCCGCCAAACTTTAGAACAAACTTCTCGCGGTTATGATGCAGAAACTATACTAGAAGCAGAACCTGCGATTCGTCAATTGTTAAAGCTAGATTTTGAACCGAAAGTTTCCGCTAGTATCCGTCGTAACTTCCGCCAAACTATTAATCAAACTATCAAATCTCATGTTTTACCTTTAGCGGAACATCATGCTGATGATATCTTGCAAAAGTATGATCAAGCGCGAGCAAATTTAGCGAAAACTTTGCAGAAAGAAGCAGAGGAAAAGATTAACGCAAATAAAGAACTTCAAAACGAAGTAGATGCAAATATTGAGACTTATAATCAAGCAGTGAAAGGGATAAATAATTGTTTACAAGCGATGCAATTATATGAACATCAACTTCCTAATATTGGTCGTTCTGAATTAGTTGCTGTTGCTTCTGATGTGGAAGATTCTCAAGTTGATTTTGAAGAGGAACAAAAAGTTTAATTTATAATATATTACCAGGATACGGCATTGCCGTATCCCTACCAGTAAATAGCCCCAAATTAATGAAAAAAACTACTCGTATCCCGATTCCGATTGCTGTGAGAAAATATGTCTATCAACGGGACAAAAATCAATGTCAAAGCTGTGGTCAAACTACAACAGAAACAAAACTAAGCGTAGATCACATTATTCCCCTTGCTACAGGTGGATCTAATGACATGAGTAATCTACAAACTCTTTGCTTAAGTTGTAATAGTAAAAAGAAACATCATTTTGATAATCGCTTTCGTCGTCGCTTCTCCTAACTTTTAACTCAACCAACGTTTTTTCCATTGAGTTGTGGATTCTAAAGAACTTGCTGCTTGTTCTACTTCACGGCGTTGTTTGATATTATTCGCTGTATCTTGTAAATCGCGATCGCGATAAGGAATTGCAGATTTGGTCTGTAACTGTTCGCGTTCTTTTTGAGATAAGCAAGGAAGATCAAACCCATGACTCGCAATAGTTCCAGGCTTTTTACCTTCTGTTGCGTAGAGAGAAGCAATATTTAAGCCCGCAAGCTGTAAACTGTTTCTAACCGCAGCAGCATTAGAATAAGTCGCGAGTATTCCTGTGGGGGTGAGACATTTACCAACTAGATTAAGAAATTCTACTGTCCAGAGTTGGGGACATTTGGGAGGGGAAAAGGGATCTAGGAAAATCGCTTCTGCTTGGAAACCAGATTGTTGAACAGATTGAATTGTAGTTCTCGCATCACCGATGAGGAGTTTCGCTGTGAGTTGAGGAGTCTGGACTATTTGCGTCTGGGTTAATTCTGCTAATAAATCGGGGATGGGGCTTTTCCATTGCTGAAGTAGAGAATGCTTAATAGTAGTTTGGGGTACTTCTATATCCAATTCTAAGCCAACTAATTCTACTTTACAGCTTGGGTTAGCTTGCCAAATGATTTCCAAAGCAGCAGCAGTGTTATATCCTAATCCATAGCAAATATCGAGGAGGGATAAAGTGGAGTTAGTTTGGGCTTTTTCCATGAGTTGACACCCTTGGACATAAATTTTATTTGCTTCTCGACTCGCACCATAGGTAGAATGAAAGGCTTCCCCAAAGCGTTCTGAAAAGAAGGTATAAGAACCATCTGCTGTTAATTGTGGGGTAAAGTGTTGCGCCATTGCTTATTTTGTCGTCTAATTTAGAAAAGCTGCTTTGGTGTATTTTGCTCAACGCTTTGAGGATTATTGGTTATTTGAGAATGATCAATTAGAGGTAATACTACGGTAAAAGTTGTGCCTTGATCTTGGACACTCTCCACCTCAATATGACCCCCGTGTAACTCTACACAGTTTTTGACAATAGAGAGTCCTAAACCTGTTCCTTTAATACCTTTAACATTTTTACCACGATGGAAAACACTAAATAATTTTTCTAAATCTGTTGAGGGAATTCCAATACCGCGATCGCGCACTATAAAAATAGCCTGATTATCCTCGCGAGTCAGCGTAAACAGCACTGGAGTACCTTGAGGAGAATATTTAATCGCATTTGATAACAAGTTTGTGAAGATATGTCTCAATAACTTGACATCTAGATAAAATCCCAAAAAGTCACCTTCGTATTTAAAATCAATCGGTGATAAAGTTGGCGCAAGGGGTTGCATTTGCTCAACTAATTTTTGACAAAAACTAACTAAATCTAGTAATGCTGGCTTAAAGGAGAATTGAGATTTCCCAGTTTTTTCAACAGTAAGCATATCATCAATCAGTTGAGTCATATCCTTAGCTGATCTACTAATTAGTTGCAGATAATCTTGCTTTTTCTTCTCTGACCAAGTTTGGCTACAACCTTCGAGTAAGGTACTTGCAAACAGAATCGAAGATAGAGGGGTGCGAAACTCATGGGATGCAATTGCTAAATAGCGCGATCGCATTTCACCCAGTTCCTCAGCCTGTTGACGTAACTCCTCCTTACAGTGCATATTTCTCTTGATCTCTTTTTCCGCATCATAGCGAGTTAAAGCAATTTGAATATTCGCAGACAAATTTTGTTGATCAAAAGGTTTAATAATATAGCCAAAGGGCTTGGCTTTAGTCGCCTCTTCTATCGTTTCTTGATCAGAAAAAGCAGTGAGGAAAACAACAGGAAGTCCTAACTCTTGATAAATGTGATTTGCAGCTTCAACCGCACCAATTTCACCCTGTAAATGAAGATTCATTAAAACTAAATTAGCTTGAGACTCTAACCCTCGCTCAATCGCCTCTTTTCCCGTTGTGGCTAGACCACAAACCTGATAGCCTAACTTCGCCAGATTCAATTGGAGATATTTCGCTATAGTTGGATCATCTTCGACAATCAAGATTCGGATTTCCCTCACCTCTAGCATTTTGCTCAACTCCCCAGGTCAGAAAATAATAGAAAATAATTTATTAAGCTATTCGTCATTCATTATCCTCAATGGATTGCAGCGTATCTGTCATTTGCCTATCTCGTCTTGGTTGCTACTGATTGCAAAGTTAAATGCGTTACAGTCTAACCTTTTTTCGCTTCTAATGCAATTACCCTGAGATTTGTTATCTACAATCAGAGATTAGCCTCATCAATCTTACTATTTCTATTGCGGAAAAGTCTGAAAACCCAAAAATGAGTGAAATCGAGAGAAACCTGTTGCTGCTAACCACCTATTTACTCTGTATTGCCTATGTTTTTTATCAGATGTATGATGTACTCAGTCAGCTAATCTCGATTGGACTTGATCGCGACAATCTTGAAGCCCAATTGGAACTGCAAGACTTAAAAGATATTCTTGAGATTAACTTTAATTTTCGCGATGTCTATCGTTCTGATGAATTTGCCCTAATTTTGTTGAAGATTCGCAATCTCTCCCAAGGTTGTTCAATCTATATTGACTGGGATCAAAATGTGCTGACAGATTTTCAATCGCGATCGCGCCGTGTCATTCGCATTCCCCCAGGACTAAACCTAGACCTATCTCAAACCCAAGTATTTAGCCTAATCGCCCCAGGACAAATCCTCAGCGAAACCCTAACCACAGAAACCACCCTCCAACGCAACCTCGACAATACCTTAGAGATCAACAAGCCCTTATTTCCCCAAAAAAGCCTCAAAGAAGCAGCCTTTCAAAATAAACCCTTTACCCTGCGCTTAATTCTGCAAATCTCAGAACCCGCCAAAGGCATTAAAAGTGGACAAATTCACGCTATTGATTGTCATCTTGTTGTCAAAAAAGCAGCTTGGAGACAAGCCCTAACCTGGAAACCGAATCCTGTCAATCGGAAATCTCTAAATTGACATACTCCCACCGTTAATTGCTAGAGCAATCTAACGGGTGATTCTTAAATTCACACTTAAGAGTTTCTGTTTCACAGACTCTTGGCTAGGCATTACTGCCCCCGCTAGACCGTCTCCACAGACATTTTCTGATACGCCATGCCCTAGCGCATTTTCAATACCACGATTCCTGGTAACTTGTGCTGCTGCTACATCTCGATGGGCTTTATAACCGCATTCAGGACAATTGTGTTCTCTTTCGGAAAGCAGTTTTTTGCCCGTGTGAGTATTGCAATTGGGGCAGATTTGAGAAGTATAATTTTTGTCCACTTCAGCGACAAAAACATCTCGTTTCCACGCAACCCATTTCAAAACAGCAACAAACTGTCCAAAAGCAGCATCTAAGGTATGTTTACCGAGCATTCCTTTCGCCCAAGATATAAAATTAATATCTTCAAGAAATATGGATTGAGCTTGGTCACAAAGATGGTGTGCTAACTTAAAATGCCAATCCTTGCGAGTATCAGAAACTCGTTGGTGTAATCTGGCAATTCTTCGGTTAAGCTTATAACGATTACTAGAACCCTTCTTTTTGTTCTTCAGCCTACGTTGTAGCAATTTAAGCTTACGTTGCAGTTGATTTAAAAAACGAGGTCTGTTAACTAATTCACCATCGGAAGTTGCTAAGAATTTATCTAAACCTAAATCAATCCCTAATGAATGCCCGTGAAAGGGGACATCAGGAATGCTGACATCTAATTGAAGTGAAATCATCACAAAATAACCAGATGGCTTTCTGATGATTCTCGCCTGTTTAACTTTGAAACCGTCGGGGATGTCCCTTGATTTTCTAAACTTAACCCATCCCAACTGAGGTAGTTTAATTAAATTACCCTTGACGCAATCTTTAAGCATTTGAGGATACACAAATGAGCGCATCCTGTTTTTGTTCTTGAAACGAGGGAAACCTAATTTCTTTGACTTCATATCAAGAAAAGCTCTGTCTAAAGTCCTTAAGACTTGTTGCAAAACTTGAGCATTAACCGATTTTAGCCTTTCATTAGTTTTCTTAGCCTCAGTTAACTGTTTAGCTTGAACGTGGTAATCGGGGTAAGGAGTCTCAACAGGAATTATATATTCCTTTGCTAAGGAACAAGCGTTGACAGCACACTTACGAGAAGAAAGCCAATCTTTGCGCTCTCTTAAAGCAAAATTCCAAACGGAAGTACAGACGCTTAAGGTGTTTTCAATTACCTCTATCTGCGCTTCATCCGCAACTAGCTTGTACTCGTAGTTTAGTGTTAACATCCCATTAGCCTAACAGATTCTATGAAAAAATGCTATCTGTGTAGAGATTCGCAATCGCTCAATTTCTTTGTTGGCAAAAATTCATCTCACCGTTAAACCTGTAACGCTTTAACGGGAATCCTCTTTTTCCATTTCGAGATAGTTCACGATAAGATTGATTACAATGAATAGAGTAGAAACAGAGTTGGTGAGGTGATTGCAGCTATACCTTTTGAGTATAGTTGAGGAAAGTCCGGCCTCCCAAAAGATCAAACTTGCTGGATAACGCCCAGTGTAGGTGACTGCGAGGATAGTGCCACAGAAAAATACCGCCAATCTTAGTGACTATGTAGTTACTGGAAAAGCAAAACACTGCTTTGGTAACTGAATTCGCTAAAAAGGTAAGGGTGCAAAGGTGTGGTAAGAGCGCACCAGCAGTATCGTGAGGTACTGGCTCGGTAAACCCCAGTTGGGAGTAAGGACGGAGGAAAAAAGGTTGATCTTTTCCCTTTTCCGCTTTAGGAGTACCGCATGAGGCATTTGGTAACAAATGTCCTAGATAGATAATCGCCCTCTTGATAAAATTCAAGAGAACAGAATCCGGCTTACGTCCAACTCTGTTTCTACCCCTATTTTGCCTCAATTAAATAACACATGCTAGATCCGCGCCGTCACAAGCAATTAGAAAAATTAATCGCCAAGTTAGGAATACCCGTCACCGACGAGATTAATTGGTCACTTCTTGATCTCGCTTTGACTCACCCCACCCTTTCTCAAACTGCGAATTATCAGCAGCTAGAGTTTGTGGGGGATTCCGTTGTCCGTTTAGCAGCCTCAGAATTACTCCTTGAAACCTATCCGGATGCTACGGTGGGGGAATTCTCGGCGATTCGTAAAGTCCTAGTAAGCGATCAGACTCTTGCGGAAATAGCTCAGAGTTTTGGCTTTGATAACTATCTTTTGATTGCCAATAGCGCAGCGGGAGATAGCGCAGGTAAGGGTTCTCGTCTCGCGGATGCTTTTGAAGCGGTATTGGGCGCACTTTACCTCAGTACCACCACAATGGCTTTAGTACGTCCCTGGCTTGACCCCATCCTCAGTGATTTAGCGATAGAAATTCGCAATGATCCTGCTCTTCATAATTATAAGGATGCTTTACAGGAATGGACTCAGGGTAAATATAAGTTATTACCCGAATACAAAATTTCTGAAATAGATACCGGACATGGTAGTGAGGAACGTTTTATTGCTGAAGTCTGGCTAAAGGAGGAATGTCTAGGGGAAGGGAAGGGACGCACGAAAAAGTCAGCAGAACAAGCAGCAGCAAAAGAAGCATTTCTCGCTTTGATTGCTTAGTTACTGACTCCCCAGGACAAAGAGGCTAAAGAGTGTGCCACTATTCCAAAGGCTATGGAGGAAAATTGGGGCGAGGATATTACGCGATCGCGCATAGACAAATCCCAGTATAATTCCTAATGTAGTTAGGGGTAAAACTTCCGATAAGCTCAAATGAGCAGTAGAGAAGATAAGACTACTAATTAAAATAGACCCCCAAACTGGAACGTAACGGGTGAGGGATGAGAGTAAAAAGCCTCGAAAAATAATCTCTTCAAACAAAGGCGCAGCTAGGGAAGCAGTAAAGAAGAAAATACCGAGAGCAACCTTATCCTGGGCTTGTAAGGCGAGGAATAAAATTGGGTTACTTCCCCCTTGTCCTTGCCAAATTTGTTGGTTAATTAGGGAGACAACGACTACAGAGGGAAGAGCGACAAGATAGCCTCCTAAACCCCAGAGAAACCAATTTCCTTTCAGTTTGAAACTAAACCAGTCAGGAGGTAGGGGAAAGAAACGGCGGATGGAGAAGAAAAGAACCGATAGTCCGCCTAGTGCCATTAAGATATAACTAATTAAAACATAAATCGCTTTGCCTCGAATGCTTAAACCCCCAGGATTAAAGCCAGAGAGTCCAAACAGCAGCGGAAGGACAAATTGACCAACAAAGAAGAAGCCAACGATTAAAACTTGCCAAATTATTTCCCAATCCCAAGGAGTTTCCCAGTTTACCCCTGCATTTGTCGCCAGAATCGAGTTTTCGCCTCTAATCGCGAATTGAATGACGAGAAAGACGAGTAAACTAATTCCTGTTAAGCCAAAGAAAGCAGGGATACCAGCAACGAAGCCTAATTTGAGGAGGGAGTTTTTTGCAGTGGTTTGGGTTTGGGCTAATATTTGTTGTAATTTATCTTGATCTTCTTGAACAGTATATAGCTGTTGGATAGCGCGATCGCGAAACCAACCTTGAAGATTTTGGGTTATTAAAGCTTCACTCTGGGCTGAAATTTGGGTCGGTGTTGTCCATAAACCAGTTAATACCGCAGCAGTTTCCTCGATAGTCGATTCTGTATTAGAAGTTTGGGCTAATTTTTGCCAAGTCTCCTTTGCTGTCTCGATTTTTCCCTGTCTAGCTTGAAGTAAACCCTTGCGTAACTCAAGACTCTGGACAAATTTATCAACTTCAAATACTTCCTCTTGGAGTTGGTTCCGACGAGATGGTTCTATTGCTTGTGCAGGAGGGGCTAAGAGGTCAGAAGGAACAAATTTGGCTTGGAGCTTGCTGCGAGTAATTCCTGCTTCTTCACGGGCTTCTTGGTACTGTTTCGTAGCACTTTCGTAAGGGTTTTCCCCAATAATTGCTTTCTGTACCGAAACTAGACTTTCTTGTGCTTCGCTGTTTTCAGTGGGCTGATATTCTGTAGCTTGTAAGACTAAGTTAGTTTGATATAACTCCAAGCGTTTTTGGACTTGGGGCTGATTGAAACTTTCTCCTAATGAGAGAAAAACTTTCGCGATCGCGAACAGGGTCAGTAAGGCTAGAATAAATCGTTTAATCGTCATAAAATTTTTATCGTGGACAGCTTTGACAACTGATATCGCTGAATTAGAAAACGCTTCTCTAAGTTCCTAGTTTATCTTGATGTCGCGAAAAGAAACGTCAGGTCTTAAATGTAGGGGAAGGTTATACCCGTTTTCATTTTTGACTATTTTCTTCTCTCTGAATTTGATACTCCTTCGTATCAAAGAGAAAGTTGGGGTGCGGAATGTGGGATAGATAACAGTTCTAACTCGACCTGCAAAATTGTCAATGTGCAAAAGCGCGATCGCGTTTCTCCTCTCCATAAGAAATAAAAGGAATTTTAGCAAAAATAGCAGACTGCAAAGATTCAGGTAGTTTTTTCTAAGGAAGCGTTCCGTTGTCGTCGTTAAGGTAAATTTGCATCAGTTCTAATAATGGTGCAGTATTTTCCTCGGCTGGAAGGTCAGTAATCAGATAAGTCGGTTCTTTCGGGCTAGAAATTGCCACAACACAGCTACGACTACACGCCCACAAACAACTAACTGACTGAATTTCAAGTTGTTCTGCTGATAATATCTGATCAGATAGAGAATTGAGTTGGGCGAATAAACGATACTTCGCACTCACGACGAGATTGCGTCCTCCCTCCAGATCGCGATATAAGATAAAATTGATAAGCTGTCCTTTTAATCTGCAAATCACCGTACATCTTACCCCATGAGTGATCAAAATACCGCGTCAGTATCAGAAAGAGAAGATGTTCTCGCGACATTGCGTACCGAGTTGCGAAACGAATCTGAAAAAAAGCAACTCCAGCTTGTTCCCAAACTTGTAGAATTAGGCGATATTGGACTAGAAGTATTACGAGAATATTTACAGGAAAACAAAGACAATCCTCCTAACCTCGTCATCGTCAAAGCCTATCAAACTCTACATCATAACCCCACCTCAGAAATAAAAGAATTCCTCACAACCTTTTTTCCCAATGGCGTTGTCCCCCTAAAATCAGAACGGAATATCGACTATCAGCCCATCCAAGATTTACTTATTAATCAAGACTATCAAACCGCCGACCGTGTAACTCTTGAGAAGATGTGTGAACTCGCAGGAGAAACCGCAGCCCAAAGAGGCTGGCTTTATTTTACCGACGCTGAGAACTTCCCTAGTACAGATTTACAAACCCTAGATCAACTTTGGCTACTCTATTCTGAGGGTAAATTTGGTTTTTCGGTACAACGGAAACTTTGGCGTTCTTTGGGTCAAGATTTTGTCAAACTTTGGTATAAAATTGGCTGGAAGGAAGGAAACATCTGGACGCGCTATCCGAAAGGCTTTATCTGGGATTTAAGCGCCCCAACTGGACATCTTCCTTTGTCCAATCAACTGCGAGGGGTACGGGTAGTTGCTGCTTTATTGTCCCATCCAGCTTGGACAAACACAGAAAATAGTAAATAGAGGTCAATCCTATTCGCCAAATTCAAGCCTCATCCTTTCTACTTCTGCTGCGACTAGAAGATTAGGGTCATTTTGTAAAAGAAAAATAGTGGCGAGAGAAGTAATCCCTGTTTCCACAGAGAGTCCTAAGCGCAGAAAGAAGAGGGGAAAAGCAAGAAAAAACGCGATCGCGCCCAAAGCTTGTTGGAGAGGTAAAATCTTTACTTTATCCAATAAGATAACCCCCAAACGACAGAGAAATTAACGCGATCGCTTCGGGGTTAAGCAAAATAATTTTAGAACCGCTTATTTTTTCGGTCCGAGTAGCATAATCATATTACGCCCTTCTTTTTTCGGATATTGTTGCACCTCTGCCAATTCAGTCAAGTCACCAGCCATACGCCTTAGTAACCTTTCAGCTAAATCAGTGTGTTGGATTTCCCGTCCCCGAAAATTAACGGTCGCTTTGACCTTATCACCAGACTTCAGGAAACGTTCCGCACGATTGACACAAACTTGATAGTCATGTTCTTCAATCTTATAGCGCATCTTGACCTCTTTGAGATCCGCATTATGCTGCTTTTTCTTTGCCTCTCGTTCCTTTTTCTCCTTTTCGTACTTAAACTTGCCATAGTCCATGATTTTGCAGACTGGAGGGTCAGCTTTATCACTGACTAAAACTAAGTCTAAGTCTTTCTCCTCAGCAATTTCTCGTGCTTCTTTAGGAGACAGCACACCAAGTTGCTCACCATCATTATCAATAACCCGAATTGTAGGAAAACGGATATTATCGTTAATTTGAGGGAGATTCCGTGAATTGCGCGGGCTACTTCTTCTATCTCTCACAGGCGGTATGTCTGCTAAATGTAAAGATTATGAGTTTTTAATTTGATTATTTGCTTATTAGCATTCTATCCAGTCTTCTTCAATCTGGCGAGATCTAACTCAATTTTTCAAGCATGGCTTTAAAATTAGATAGAGAGTATTTTGATCTTAATCTTGAGGCTAGAGTGTGACAAGGACAGAGCATTGGCATCAGAGGATTGGTTTTCAAAGAGATTGGGTCTGGCGAGGCTGGCAAACGCGTTATACCTTTATCCGTTCTGACCAAGCTAATCTTGACTCTCCTCCTGTAATTTTACTTCACGGTTTTGGCACATCCATCGAACATTGGCGACAAACGATTCCAGTTTTACAGCCCCACCATACAGTCTATGCCCTCGATTTACTCGGTTTTGGCGCATCTCGCAAAGCAGAGACAAACTACAATATCGAACTCTGGGTTGAACAACTATATGAATTTTGGCAAATATTTATCGGTCAACCTGTTGTCTTGGTCGGCAATTCCCTTGGTTCTTTGACCGCTTTAGCTACCGCCCATTTTCATCCTGAGATGGTGACGGGTCTAGTCTTACTCAGTTTACCTGACCTCTCCCTACGTCAAGAAGCAATTCCTAAGCGGATACAACCTGTCGTCAGAGCCTTAGAAAATGCTTTTACTTCTCCCCTGGTTCTGCACAGTCTCTTTAAACTTGTCCGTCGTCCCGCAATTATTCGCCGTTGGGTGGGTTTAGCTTATGCCAATTCTGAAGCAGTCACAGAAGAATTAGTCGATATACTCTCTAGCCCAACCCTCGATGAAGGCTCAGACTTCGCCTTCAGTGCTTTGTTTCAGGGAATGATGGATCCCAAATTTTCCCCAATTATTAAGGATATTTTACCCACCCTCTCAATTCCAATTTTGTTGATTTGGGGACGTTGCGATAAGATGATCCCCATTGAGTTGGCACATCATTTTACTTGCCTCAATCCGCAAATTGATCTAGTTGAAGTAGAAGCTGGACATTGCCCCCATGATGAATGTCCTGAAATATTAAATCCTATTTTATTATCTTGGCTCAAAAATTATCTCAATCCAAAGTTAGCTACTGTTGCCTCTAGTCAAAAATAAGGGCGAGTGCAACCCGCCCCTAGATATGGTTTCTTGCCTAAAGCCTAAGCGTCGTAATAGAGAGCAAATTCGTAAGGGTGAGGGCGTAAACGCATCGGATTAACTTCGTTATCCAGCTTGTACTCAATCCAGTTCATGAGGAAATCTTCAGTAAAGACCCCAGAACTAGTTAAGAAGTCATGATCCTTTTCAAGACATTCAAGAGCAGCCTCTAAAGAGCCAGGAGTAGAAGGAATTTTACTGAGTTCTTCAGGGCTGAGATCATAGATATCCACATCCAAAGGTTCTCCTGGGTCAATCTCGTTCTTAATACCATCAATTCCTGCACAAAGCATCGCTGCAAAGGCAAGGTAAGGATTACAAGTAGCATCAGGACAACGGAACTCCATCCGCTTCGCTTTGGGGTTTTCACCAGAGAGAGGGATCCGAATTGAGGCAGAACGGTTTCCTTGGGAGTAAGCTAAGTTTACTGGAGCTTCAAAACCAGGCACTAAACGCTTGTAGGAGTTAGTTGTGGGGTTAGTTAAAGCCAGAAGAGCGGGAGCGTGCTTAAGGATACCACCAATGTAATGCAGACCCATTTTGCTTAAGTTGGCATAACGGTCGCCCCAAAATAAGGGTTTACCCTCTTTCCAGATCGATTGGTGAACGTGCATCCCAGAACCGTTATCGTTAAAGATCGGTTTAGGCATAAAGGTAACGGTTTTACCATATTTTTTGGCAACGTTTTTGATGACATATTTATAAGTCATCAGATAATCTGCTGCTTCAATAATCGGGGCGAAACGGAAACCAAGTTCGTTCTGTCCACCACTGGCTACTTCGTGGTGATGTTTCTCAATGGGGACACCACATTTAGCCATAGTTAAGAGCATTTCTGTGCGCATATCCTGAAGGGTATCAGTGGGGGCGACAGGAAAGTAGCCTTGTTTGTAACCTGGCTTGTAGCCTAAGTTACCCCCTTCTTCCACCCGACCAGAATTCCAACGCCCTTCCACACTGTCAACGTAGTAATAAGCTGAATTTTCAGTTTGATCAAAGCGGACATCATCAAAGACGAAAAATTCTGCTTCAGGACCAAAATAAGCAACATCGCCTAAACCACTTGCAGCCATGAATTCAACGGCTTTAGCTGCAATAGTACGGGGATCACGAGCATACCATTCTCCCGTACGAGGTTCTTTGATGCTACAAATCATGCTCAAAGTTTTCTCTTTGTAGAATGGATCGATCCAAGCAGTCTTGGGATCGGGGACCATTGCCATATCTGAGTCATTGATTGCTTTCCAACCCCGAATACTAGAACCATCAAAGGGAACGCCTTCTGTGAAGGAACTCTCGTCAATTTGGTCATGGAAAAAGGAGCAGTGTTGCCAGATTCCTGGCATATCAATAAATTTGAGGTCAATAATTTGAATATTCTCGTCTTGGATCATCTTCAAGACTTCTTGTGCTGTTTCAGCCATAGATAACTCCGTAATGTATTTAGTTTAAATTGTATAATTTGCAGTTTCGCTTCATCGTAGGGAGTGGCTTCGAGATGAATTGTATCAAACTATACAAAGTCGGTATTCTAGGAGATTTTTAGGTGAATTAGATTGGTTTTAGCTAGTTCGGTGGAGAGGGGTTTGCCTCGTTAATATTAAAGCTCATCGTTAATTACCCAAGTTCGGCGCGAAGCATCCCAAGTCATTTGGAAACGCTTGGGACTTTCATCAATCTGCCTACCGTCTTTCATGATGTAGCGATATTGGGTTCTCACAATTGCCGTAGTGCCATTTTGTTCAATGACTTGGGAGGACAAGACACGAACATTTTCAACTTGATTCCACCAATTTGTAAAGGTTTCATAACTTCCTCGGGAATATTTATTTTGAAAGTTTGTTGATAGCTTTCTCCAGGCATCTCTTGAACTATTTCTATTAATTAGGGAAAAGTAGCTTTCCACTCCCTCGGTGGGGGAGGTGTTGGGCATAGAATCGAGAATTGGTTTGCGTTCATTTCCACCCTGTTCCCGTTCATTTTTGCGTTCCTTTCCACCCTCTTCGCGTTCGTTTTTACGCTCATTGCCACCCTGTTCAGGTTCAGGTGTAGGTTCAGGGGTGGGTTCAGGTGTAGGTTCAGGGGCGGGTTTAGGGGCGGGTTTAGGTGTGGGTTCAGGCGTGGATTCGGGTTTAACTTGGGGTGAAGTAGGTAAGTCTGGGGTCGTCTCAACTGAAATATTATTTTCGCTAAGACAGGTATCCATTTGTTGCGAGTTAGTAATAATGCTACGATGCGCCCAAACTTCTTGCTCGTTAAGGAATACTTCAATCCAGCCTGCTGGGGTTTGTGTTCCAGTGATGGGGAGACTTTGACTGGAAACTGTGGCAACGACAGTCTCACTGCCACGACTAGATGAGGGTTCGTTGCGGATATTACCAGTGACGGTGACGAGACAATCTCTAAGGGCAGATTTTTCAGAATTAGAAGGAAGCCCTGAATTATGGCTTTGTAAGAGCAGAGATGCCCCGATTCCACCGCCAGTTGCGAGGAAAAAAGCGACAAGACTACCGATAAACCAATTGTTATTTTGCTTATTTCTGGGGGCGACTTCAGGGTAGGAGGATCTAGGTGTTGTGGTCACTACTCTTGAAGGTGGATTAATTTCTTTTGGGGCTGGATTAATTGCTATAGTGGCTAGGGTTGGCTCGTTAATCTGTTGTAAGGCTTGTAGGACTTGCTGGGCGGAGGTGTAGCGATCTTTGAAGTGATACCTGACCATGCGATTGAGGATGGTAGCAAAGCCTGGGCGAACGTTAACTAAATGCTGCCAACAGATTTCTCCAGTTTGGTTATCTTCTTCGAGTTCGTTAGGTTTTTTACCTGTGAGGGCTTGTAGCGCGATCGCGCCCAGGGCATAAATATCACTACTTGGACGGGGTTTTCCATGGGCTTGTTCTAACGCCATGTAGCCAGGAGTACCAATGGCGATGGTAGCAGTTCCAGAGGAAGTTACAGTTGTGGTGAGAACACCTTGAATTTGCTTAACCGCACCGAAGTCAATTAATACTAGTTCTTGATCACTCTGGCGACGAATGATATTATCGGGTTTGAGATCGCGGTGAATTACTTCCTGGTTGTGGATAAAGTCGAGAATGGGCAAAATACTTTGAAATAGTTCAATAACATAGTCTTCTCCGAAGCGTTTACCGTTGGCGAGTTCTTCACTGATAGGAAGCCCTTCGATATATTCTTGAACTAAATAAAATTCTTGATCTTCTTCAAAATATGCTAAAAGTCGGGGAATTTGAGGATGATCTCCTAACTTTGCGAGACTTTCTGCTTCTGTTTGAAATAAGCGTCTAGCTGTAGCGATAAACTCTGTACTAGTGTTAGCAGGTTTGAGTTGTTTAACTACACAGGTTGGTAATCCTGGAATGCGGAGATCTTCAGCAACGTAGGTATGTCCAAACCCTCCTGCACTCAGGACTCGAATAATATTATAACGTCCGTCTAAAATTCGACCAATCATAGTATCGTGTAGCTATTTGCAACAATATTAAGAAATATAAATCCAGACTAGCCATTAATTATAGTCCTTTAAATCTTAGGACGGTTAAATTAGCTCTCCTGTTTCTTGTAAAGTATTAAGACGATGATAGATTCCGCCATGATTCAGTAATTCTGCATGATTTCCCACTTCAACAATTTTACCTTGATCGAGGACAACGATCTTATCTGCTTCTCTGACGGTACTGAGACGATGGGCGATAATAATTAGGGTTCGTGTTCCAAGAATAGATTCCATTGCTAACTGGATGGTACGTTCTGATTCGTAATCGAGGCTAGATGTGGCTTCATCAAAGATAAGAATGTCTGGGTTCACAAGTAACGCCCTCGCAATTCCTAAACGTTGCCTTTGTCCTCCTGATAGTCTTACGCCTCTTTCACCGACAATGGTATAGTATCCTTGGGGTAAGGTATCAATAAATTCATCTACTCGCGCGATCGCGCAGGCTTTTTCCACTTCACTAAAACTAGCCTGACGATTCCCATAGGTGAGGTTACTCAGCAGTGTCCCGTTAAAGATATCTACTTCCTGGTGAACTATTGCTAATCTGCGCCGATAGGCATTAACATCTAGGTTTTTAATATCTTTTCCATCGATCAGAATTTTACCCTGATTTGGTTCAAAGTAGCGAAAGAGTAGCTTGACTAAGGTTGATTTCCCTGAACCTGAACGCCCAACTAAAGCAACGGTTTGATAGGGTTCAATCTCTAGGTTAATATTTTCTAAAACAGGACGTTGAGACTCATAGCTAAAACTCAAGTTGCGCAGTTCTAATTTACCGATAAAATTATAATTTATTTGCCCAGTTCCTGCTAAAATCTGAGCATCGATATTAACTGGTTCTTTCATGAAATCATGGAAGCGCAACATGGAAGCAGAACGACGGGAAAAGACTTCCGCTAAAAGGCTAATTGGTTCAATTTCTGCATAAGCCATACTGGAAACTGTCAAAGTTGTAATGAAATGTCCGATAGATATTTCTCCTTCAATGGTGGCGATTAGGGTGGCAATTAAAAGTAAGAAAACGCAGATTTGCACAAAGGTACGTTCAACGGTCAGCAGATCTAAATAACCTTTATTGAGGCGATAGTTAACTACTTGAAAATGTCTATTTAAACGTCTAACTTGGCGTTCGTATTCGTCCCTTTCTGTGCCAAAAGCCTTGACAGTTTTGATATTCGTAATAATCTCACTAGTGCGACTTTCAGTATTCTCGTAATACTGATCCAATACCATTTCTTGTTTAATTAACTGGTTCAACTTTCTCAGGGCGAAAGCGAGGATAAGAGTAAAGGAGAATAAAAACGCGATCGCGATTCGCCAATCAATGAATAAAATTAAAACAAAAATGCCCAAAACCCTCGCCAACTTAGGAACTAACTGTCCAGCTAACTCAGGATAATTCCAAGTATGGTTTTCTAACCCTCGCGAAATCCGCCCTGCTACACGCCCAGGGTTATTCTCATCATAAAATTCTAAAGGTAAAGTCAAAATTTTCGCGATCGCGCTTTTAAAGCCATCCCTGCGAGTTCTCAGCGCAATATCCCAATTGAACCAAGCAGAAGCCCAAGGTTGAATCGGGGCTTTCGCCACCGTCACCAAAAAGATAATCCCCAGGAGAAACCCCAACCTAACAGTCGCAGTCACCTCAAGGTCGAATAAAGAACCAATCGTCCTCACCGCATTCTCCACACCCCCATCCACAGGCTGATTCGATAAAACATTGAGAATTTGTCCAATCCCATAAGGAATCGCCAACTCAGCCACCTCAAAGCAACTAGAAGCAATCATGCTTAAAATCGCAGTGCGTTTATACCTTCCGTAATACCGAACAATATCTCTAAATGTCGCCATATCAATCTTCTCAACCCTAACCAAACTCTAACAGTTACCATATAAGAAGAGTCGCGTGGTTTAAGCAAAATCCCTTGTCAGATAGTACCCATAACCCATTTCAAGCCCCCTACAAGTTTTTAAAAACCCTTCCCCTGCTTAGAAAAGCTAAACATCCTCTTCCCTGGCTTATCGGTCTAGTTGCGGTAGGAACTTTGGCTATTGGGACAACCACCTATGCAGTAATTAACACTCAAAGAGAAGAACCATCCCTCGAAGAACTCACCGTACTTGTTGAGAAAGAAAACCTCAGTATCACTATTGAAAGCAACGGGACAGTTGTTCCCGAAAAAAGCGTTAATATTAGCCCCAAAAACTCTGGACGTATCAGCGAACTCTATTTTGACCAAGGGGATATGGTTCAGGAAGGGCAGAAATTAGCCTTGATGGATAATGAAGACTTACAAGCCCAAGATATCCAAGCCAGGGCGAATCTCAACCAAGCCCGCGCCCGTTTAGCCGAAGCTAGGGCGGGAACAACCATCGAAGAAATTGAACAAGCCCAAGCCCGTTTAATTCAAGCCCAAGCCCGTCTCGAAGCAACCCAAGAAGCAAGCAACAGCCAACCTGAACAAATTCAGTCCCAGATTGATGCTGCTAGATCCCGACTTGAACTAGCCCAAAATCGGGTTGAGCGTTATAAATCTTTGCTAGACCAGGGCGCATCGACTCTAGACCGCTATGATGAGGCTTTAAATGAGTTTCGTAATGCCCAAGCCAATTTACAAGAAGCACAGCAACGCCTAGAGCAAGCAAACAATAATATTCGTCCTGAAGTTTTGCAACAAGCAGCTAGTGTTTCCGAAGCGGAGAAATTCCTTGAACAATTGCAACGGGGAACAAGATTAGAAGTTATTGCGCAACTACAAGCAGAAATTGATTCCGCCCAGGCACAAGTTTTGGGAACTCAGGTTAAGATCCAAGATACGATTATTACCGCCCCTTTCTCTGGTATTGTAACCCAAAAATATGCCACAGAAGGAGCTTTTGTTACGCCAACAACTTCCGCTTCAACCACTGCTTCAGCAACATCTAGTTCTATTTTGGCATTAGCCAGTGGTTTAAAGGTAACAGCAAGAGTTCCCGAAGTAGATATTATTCATATTGAACCTGGACAACCTGTAGAAATTATTGCAGATGCTTACCCTGACCAAGTTTTTGAGGGAATTGTCCAACGAGTTGCGCCAGAAGCGGTAATTGAACAAAATGTTACCTCTTTTGAGGTGGAGGTGGCTTTAATGACAGGGAAAGAAGATTTACTTTCGGGGATGAATGTTGATGTTGCTTTTCTCGGACAAGAGTTAAGAGACAGTTTAGTTGTCCCAACAGTTGCGATTGTTACTGAAGATGGGGAAACAGGCGTAATGGTTGCAGATGAGGAAGGACAACCAGAGTTTCGTCCTGTCACTATTGGCTTAACAGTCGAATCTCAAACCCAAATTTTAAGAGGGGTACAGCAAGGGGAAAGGGTTTATCTTGAATTACCTGAAAATATGCGTCGGGAATAAGTTTTAGTTCACCTAATCGGGAGGTCGCTTTTACTACAAGAATAGCTGTTAGAGTGGAATCAGCAAACTCTTAAACCCTAGCGGAATATCTAAATTTATGCACAGCCTTTCGATTCCAACTTGGATGGTACATATTTCTAGTGTGATTGAGTGGATTGCTGCCATTTGGTTTATTTGGCTGTATGCTGAAGTAAAACGCGATCGCGCTTGGCGATGGCTTTCTATTGGGATGCTTCCCTCTCTAGTCAGTGCGATGTGTGCTTGTACTTGGCACTTTTTTGATAACGCCCCCTCCTTAGAATGGCTAGTAACATTCCAAGCAGCGATGACCGTAGTGGGAAATATTACCCTTTGTGCAGCAGGATGGGCAATTTGGCGTTCTTCTGGGCAAAAAGAGCAAAAAGTTGTAAATTAGCCGTGAGAAATGATTTCAGCTAGGGCTGGTTTGATTTTTGCATACTTATAGGTGAAGTCACTTGCTTCGATCCTTGTTGGTATTACTTCTTGTCCTTCTAAGACCACTATTGCTGCGTCTCCGAGTAAAGCGTGTAAAGCAATATCAGGGACAGGTAGCCAAGAGGGACGATGCATTACTTCTCCTAGCGTTTCGCAAAGTTCATTCATTTTAACGGGGTTGGGGGCTGTACCGTTATATACGCCTTTAATTTCAGCATCTTCAAGGGCTTTAATGATAAAGTTAACTAAATCTTCGCGATGAATCCAAGAGAACCATTGTTTTCCACTTCCCAGTGGTCCTCCTGCGAATAAACGGAAGGGGGGAATCATTTTCGCGATCGCGCCCCCATTTCCTAGTACAATCCCAAAGCGGATAATCACTAAACGGGTATCTTCTGCTTGAACTTTATGGGCTTGCGCTTCCCATTGTTGACAAACTTCCGCCAGAAAATCATTACCAGGGGAACTATCTTCATCAAAAGTAGCGGTTTCACTTGTACCGTAATAGCCAATCGCAGAAGCATTTACTAATACTCCTGGTTTACTATCTGCTTGTTTAATCGCTTCAACTAAGTTGCGAGTACAAAGGGTTCTACTTTCGAGAACTTCCTTTTTTCGTTGCGGAGTCCAGCGTTCATCTGCAATTGGCGCACCTGCTAAGTTTACCACCGCATCACAGCCAGAAATACTTTTTTGCCATTCCCCTGCTTCTTTTGGGTTGTATTCTACTACTTCCAAATTAGGAAAAGCGGAAGTCGGGAAAACTCGCTTTCCATGTTTACTATTGCGAGTAAAAACAATAATTTTATGATCTAATTTATTTAGTTTATCGACTAAAAGAGTGCCAACAAATCCTGTTGCGCCTGTGATTGCAATTCGCATAATATTTTAATTAAATAGGTTTTTAATATAACTTGCTAGAAATTAATACTGGTTTTTAAAAACTTATATTTATTATTGATAATAAATTTAAAGACATCCCCAAAAACTAAGCCTTAAGGTTAGAGATGTCTAATATCCATTAAAAATAAACTTTTCTACTCTTCTCCCCCCTGGATTTTCAACATGGCAAAACCAATAACTAATCCGACTAGAATTAAAACAGATGATAATAGTGCCGAGTTCAACATAATACCGTTAGCAGTCATGAAAATAGTCTCCTTGTTTTAAAATTAAATTGGCTGTAACCCTTATTCAAGACAGCAACAGCCCATCATAGCTAAACTTATTTTATAACAGTCATGACATTTGTGGGAGATCGCGATCGCGTTATCTTGCTAATATACCCCTGCTGAAAACCCGTAAACCTAATAAACTGGATGCAAACACAATACGCCTTTCCTCTCAACCGTTCCAACTTTCGCCCCCGTTTAGCTGTAACCCTCGGTGATCCCGCAGGAATTGGGTCTGAGATTATCCTCAAAGCCTTAGCAGATGCAGAAATCAAAAAATGCTGTCATCTCACCGTCATTGGTAATCGTCAACTTCTGCGCAAAGCTTACCATCATGTCCAAGCCCGTAGTGCATCCCCTTTAGCCAGTCCCGATGATATTACGATTCTTGATATTCCCACCGACGTAGAGAATATAGAATTTGGTAAACCTAGTGCAGTTACAGGCGCAGCCAGTTTCGCTTATCTCGATGCAGCCATTACCCGTACCCTCGCCTTGGAATTTGATGGGATCGTCACCGCACCCATCGCCAAAGCCTGTTGGAAAGCAGCAGGACATCATTTCCCTGGACAAACGGAAGTATTAGCACAACGCTCGAATACAAAAGATTACGGGATGCTTTTTGTGGCGCGATCGCCCTATACTGGATCTAACCTCCGCACCCTTTTGGCTACCACCCATATACCCTTGCGTAAGGTGGCTGATACCCTCACCCCAAAATTAATGGCAGAGAAGCTAGACTTGCTTGTAAGGTGCTTGAAACAAGACTTTGGCATTGCAAAACCAAAAATCGCGATCGCGGGTTTAAATCCCCATAGCGGTGAACAAGGACAACTCGGTACAGAAGAACAGGACTGGCTAAATTCTTGGTTAGATAAAGAACGCAGACAACGCCCTGATACTGAGCTAGTTGGGCTTGTACCCCCCGATACCCTCTGGGTTAACCTGGGGGTTGCTTGGCATCGTACCACAGAGATTAAAGGGGTTTATGATGCCTATCTAGCCCTTTATCATGACCAGGGCTTAATTCCTGTCAAATTACTCGCCTTTGATCAAGCAATCAATACTACTGTCGGTTTACCCTTTATTCGCACCTCTCCCGATCATGGTACAGCCTTTGATATTGCAGGAACAGGAAAAGCGAAACCAGATAGCATCAAAGCAGCGATTCACCTAGCGGTGGAATTGGCGACAAAGCGAGTCGGTCAATGATCAAAATATGTCATTATAGACAATGTATAAAGATCAAGATTAGGAGAGAAAACGGTTGGTATATACACCTCCTTTAGCTCGCTTAGTCGAGCATTTGCAACGTTTACCTGGGATAGGTCCAAAAACCGCTCAACGTTTAGCTTTACATATCATCAAACGTCCAGAAGAAGAAGTAGAAGCTTTTGCACAAGCTTTAGTTGAAGCGAAAAAGAAAGTCGGTTTATGCAAAGTCTGCTTTCATCTTTCCGCTGAACCCGTCTGTGAAATTTGTCGCAATAAAAACCGCGATGTTAAAACTATTTGTGTAGTTGCGGATTCTCGTGAAGTGATTGCGTTAGAAAAAACTCGCGAATATCGGGGTAGATATCATGTTTTAGGGGGAGTTATTTCACCGATGGATGGTATTGGTCCTGAACAATTACATATTCAAGAGTTAGTTCGGCGTGTTAGTCAAGAAGGGATTAAAGAAGTAATTTTAGCAATTAATTCTAGTGTGGAAGGGGAAACGACAACTCTTTATATTGGTCAGCTTCTCAAGCCTTTTACGAAAGTAACACGCATTGCTTTCGGTTTACCGATGGGAGGAGATTTGGAATATGCTGATGAAATAACTTTAGCTAGGGCGTTAGAAGGAAGAAGAGAGTTGGTTTAGTTGATAAATATAGAGTTTAATTAATGAAATACATAATGCAAATATCAGCCTAAGTGTCACCCAATATGGCTAATACTCCAGTCCAAGAAGAATATTCTCGTCTTGCGCCTAACTATGATCAACGTTGGTCTTTTTATGTTGAGACGAGTCTTCAAGAAACAATTAACCGCTTAAATATTAAACCTCATGAACGCATTTTAGATCTCGGTTGTGGGACAGGAACACTGATTGAAAAACTACTCCAGTTTGTCCCAGAAAAGAATTTAGTTGGACTCGATGCTTCTCAAGAAATGCTGAGTGTGGCTAAACAAAAATTGCCTACTTCAGTAGATTTACACCTGGGTAATGCAGATAATCTTCCCTTTCCTAGTGAGAGTTTTGAACGTATTATTTCTACTAGTAGTTTTCATTATTTCCCGAATCCGTCTCAAGCAATTAGAGAAGCAAAACGAGTTCTCAAGCCGAATGGCTGTTTAGTTATTACTGATTGGTGTTACGACTATCTCAGTTGTCGTATTTTAGATGTTTTCCTGCGTCTGTTCAACCGCGCCCATTTTCGCACTTATAAAGCGAAGGAACTGCAACAATTGCTTCAAGAGGAAGGATTTAGCGACGTTTCCATAGAACGATATAAGCTTAACTGGTTTTGGGGTATGATGACTGCTAAAGCAATCAAAAAATAAAAACTTTTTACTGTCAACTTTTAGCAAAATTGCCAAAAATCTCCATCATTATACCTCCAGGGGACTCCCGTTAAAGCTGATCGGCTTAACGGTGAGAGGAATGGAGGTCAATAAATAAACTGAGCGAAGCGAATCCTTGTTTTTAGTGTGCATAAGAGTATCCGTCATTTTTGTGAATATGGGATAAGTATTTAGGATGGACATCGAATTTAATAGTAGGAAGTTGCAGAACAAAAGAAGGGCGAAATCTAATAGCGATCCGACCGATATATCTTCCAGCAAACTTGCCTTTTGGGATAACAGCCTTCACGATATCCCCCGTCTGGAGTCCCTGAAAGAATTTAGCTCTGGGAGCATGACCAATGGGGAATCCGAACTTATTAGGGCGACAGCGTTGACGAGTTCCGTGTCCCGTTGCTTTAATTAGCAAGGGTTGCTTGGTAAGAACTCTTAGGGAGTCAACCGATCCAACGCAAGCTGCATCAATCCAATGAGACTTAGGGAGATTTAATCGAACCCTGTTAAACTTTGTTTGACCGCCTGACCCAACAGAAACAGGTAATCCAGTCTCTATTAGCGCATTGAATAATGCCCAACGGGTAGAGTTTACAGCAGCAGCATCCTTGAGAGGTTTTTTTGCTTGGCTCAAGATTCGCTTCAAGATACTAGGCTTTGCAGAAAGAAAGTTTTTGATATCCTGAGTTCCTTTGCTAACATTGCAAGGTTCACAAGCAAGGCAGAGGTTGGAGATTCGATCACTTCCTCCCCTTGATTTTGGGTTGATGTGTTCAATTTGAAGAGGAATATTCCTTTCGTTACAATAGGCACATTGACGATTCCACTTCTCTAAGAGATATTCACGCACTTCGTAGCCTGACAAAGTACCCTGCTGATATTCAATACCAGAGATTTCGGGGTTTTCTGTTTTCTGTAAGTCGAATCGAACTAACTCCTGTGCAATATTGGTGACAGGACAGTAACGAATTAACTTTTTAACCCAGGTTAAAGTTGTATCTACTCGGTGTTGGAGACTCGGTGCTAACCAACCTTTTCGTCTTTTTCTGTTCAAAAATCGAGCAGGACGATAGCGAGTTTTGCGATTACGGCGGTTACTGCGAAGAGATCTACGGGATTCCAGTTTGTCTTTAATTTGTTGACCGCGATGAGTTAATTCGCCTCCCCAAATAACTTTGTCCCCTTGAACTAAGGCTAGTCCCGTTGTTTTTGAACCTGGATCTATTTTGATGGCTAAAGGTTTAACACATACTTCAGATTCCTCATACAGGATAATGGTGAACGGATAGCGACGTAATACCGCAGCTTTTTTCTGAGTCAGTAACAATCTTGCTTGCGCAGGATGAACTGGGTTGCAAGGTTTTCTGTTGGTATCAATAACGAAGACATGATTAGACATGGGTGACTCCAATTTCTTGGGTAATTTCTGCCTCGACAATCTTATTGGGGCTTGTTCGGTCTAACTCACTTACTTAACCCGATTAAATATGTTTAAAGTTAGACTACATTGC
>JBBQDV010000002.1:0-46777 GCA_038320005.1 Cyanophyceae cyanobacterium | reverse complement strand
TGATCTTACGCAAGCCCGATTTATGGAGGCTGAATGGGTTGGGGCAGATTTGACGGGGGCGACTTTAAATGGGGTGAAATTGCATGGGGTATCTCGTTTTGGGCTAAAAACGGAAGGACTCAACTGTGAATGGATTGATTTAAGCCCTAAAGGTGATCGTAGCGAAATTTATCGTTTTACGCCTGATGTTGCCCAACGTTTCTTCAATGAAAGCCGACCTACGGTTTATCTGACGATTGATAGTCCTTTAAACTTTAAAGCGAATCTAGCTCTGGCTACAATTTACGATCAGGTTGCTCAAGCTTACCCTCTTTTTGCCCAACTTCCGAATATGACAGTAAGTTCTCGGCGCACAATTATTACTTTTGGGGTGGAGAGTAATACGGAACTTTTTGCTACGGCTTATCTTGCTATTCTTCCTTTTGTTGATGGTGTAGCAACTCAACAGCATCTTATTAAGATTATCCAAATGCTGCGAGATCAAGAAATGGGGGTTTTAGGGGTTCGCGAGTATAAGCGGGTTATTGACCTTAATCAAATGATTGAATCTGTGATGGGGAATATTAAGTCTTCTAATATTTCTCAGCCTGATTCGTTACCGATTGAAGCTGCTAGTTTCTTTCGCGCCCCTACCCAAACAATTTTGACGAACTCTAACCAGGAAACTTTAGAGGTTTATCTCAATCCTACCTATGGTAAACCTAGACAAAGAAATCCTCTAAATTCTCAACAAAAAAACCTGCCTTTCCAAATTCCACCTGTGGAGAAAGTGCTTGCTTTTGTGAAGGAAATATTTGATGATCTTAAATCAAGTAGTATCAAGTCCTGATTGTTTCAATCTTCTAGTTTTAGCTTTTTGCGATGTTCCCACCATAGGGGGATGGCAATTAGGGCAATCACTATGATTAGGGTGACAAATCCGAATTTCGCGATCGCGCTTACCAATTGCGGAAGGGGAATGACCCGACCAAGGAAAAAGGAAATTGTCACAACTGCTGAAGCCCAAACCGTTGCACCAGCGAGGTTACAGAGCAAGAATTGGGGATAAGGCATTTGGGCAATACCTGCTAAAGGTCCAGCAAAAACTCGCAGTAGGGCGATAAAACGACCAAAAAACACTGCTCTCGGGGCATTTTCACTAAATTGCTGGCGGACTTTTTCTAGTTGAGATTCATCAATGTTGAAGAAACTACCCGCTTTTTTTAGGAAAGACCAGCCACCAATTCTGCCAATCCAGTAACCAAAATTGTCACCAAGGACTGCGCCAGAGATTGCGCTACCAAGTACAAACCAGTATTTCAGTTCACCTGTCCCTGCGAGGAAGCCTCCGACAATGGTAATGGTTTCTCCAGGGAGAGGAATACCTGTATTCTCAAGGGCGATGCCAATAAAAACTGCCCAGTAACCGTATTGTTGGGCAATCTCCTGGACAGCCTCTAAGGAAAAAATCTCGAAAGACATCCAGTTTATAGTTTACAAATATTTACTTATACTCAATATTAACGCAAACAGGGTGCTTGTGTCATTGACATGCCCATACTGACTGCCCGACACCAGACAACTAAATATTTTGTTATATTTCGATTTCTCCTTTAAGTTGGAATTGGTTCACCTGGACGCAAGTTCGCCCATTTTCCCGTTTCACGGAGGAAGCTGTGACAGCCAACAACGTCCCATTCTGTCTCAATCCAGTCATCTTTTGCACGAATATTAACGTTGATGGTCGGTTCGTTGGGGTCAAAGTCTGGTTCTGCGGTTAGGTGGGGTTGTTCATGCTGTGCTTCAACGGCATGGTAAGTGTTACAGCGGTCTACAAAGTAGCAGTTTATACAAATACACATGGCACTAACTCTATTTTGTGCTTTGCTGTTAATCTAACTCAAGTAGGATTAGATCTGTTGTTTCTTTGGGGTGATTTTTTATCAAAAAATGTTGCAAACACAACCTTTAACGGGTCTTTTACCAGAAAATCTGCCTTTTGATATTAATTTATTACCTCCTAAAAGTTATCTTGTGGGGGGGGCGGTTCGGGATGCGCTTTTGCAACGTCAACGGGAATATCTTGATCTCGATTTTGTGCTTTCAGAGGATGCGGTAGAAACGGCGCGATTGGTGGCGAAACGCTATCAGGCTGGCTTTGTGGTTCTCGACGAACAACGACAAATCGCCAGGGTGGTTTTTAACCAGGGTACGGTAGATTTTGCTTTGCAAGAGGGGGAAAGTTTAGAGCAAGATTTACGAAGGCGAGATTTTACGATCAACGCGATCGCGTTTAATCCACTCACGCAAGAGATTATTGATCCTCTCTACGGACTCTCTGACCTTGAGAAAGGGCTGTTAAGGATGGTTTCGAGGGGGAACTTGGAATCCGATCCGCTACGGCTATTAAGGGCTTATCGCCAGGCTTCCCAATTGCAATTTAGGATTGAAGCGAATACTCAAGCAACGCTGCGAACTCTTGCGCCTTTGCTAAAAATGGTGGCTGCGGAACGGGTACAAACTGAGCTAAATTATCTTTTAAGTAATCAGCAGGGGACTCTTTGGTTAGTCGCAGCGGGAAAGGATGGGGTGGTGCAACCTTGGCTGGAAACGGTTACTGCACAAAGATTAGAGCAGTTAGAACAAGTAGATTTCGCAGCAGGATTTTTCCCTGAATTGGTCAGAGAGGACTCACCGAGATTAGCAAAATTAGCTTGTTTGGTGTCATCAAAGCCGAAAGTTGCGGAAAGTCAATTGCTGGAGTTGAAGTATCCCCGTCTTGAGGTGCGGACGGTGGTTACGGCGATAAAATCATTACCTGGGCTGATGACAACGAAGACGCTACGGGAACAATATTTTTTCTTTTTGGAGGCTAAATCTGCTTTTCCTACTTTAGCTTTATTCGCGATCGCGATTGGCGTGAATCGGACAATTATTGACCCTTTTATCCATCGTTACCTCAATCCTAATGATCAAGTTGCTCATCCTACCCCTTTAGTTACGGGAAATGAGTTGATGGATTCTTTATCTTTACCTCCCTCTCCCCTGATTGGCGCACTGCTGACGGAGATTCAAGTAGCAAGGATTGACGGAAAAGTGAGAACTAGGGAAAGCGCGATCGCGTTTGCAGATAAGTTAGTTAAAGATTAGGATGAAAAAACGGTAAGAAGAGGCATCTTTTTCCTTGAAAGTCCCCCTCCCCTGCATTTACAGCCAATTAAGGATCGGTTAAGATATCGGTCTCGCAGGAAATACTTTCCTCGCCTGTCTTTTAACTGTTATGCCTCAAGGAGTCTTTTTAAGTAATGCCTACTGCTAATTCTAACCCAGTTATTACCCCAAATATAGAATTTTCTCCCTTACCCCTCCAGCGTCCTTTGCTAATGATTGGTCATGGGACGAAGAATGTTCAAGGAAGACAAACTTTTCTAGATTTTGCGGAAGCTTATCGCAATTTAGACTCTTCTCGTCCAGTTGTTCCTTGCTTTCTAGAATTAACGACTCCAACAATTCAAGAAGGGATAGATGCTTGTGTGGAACAAGGTTATACTGAGTTCTCTGCTCTACCGATCTTGCTTTTTGCTGCTCGTCATAATAAATTTGATGTTACTAATGAACTTGATCGAGCCAGGGAAAGACACCCCCAGATTAAGTTTCACTATGGGCGACACTTTGGAATTACTCCTGGTATTCTCGATTTATGGCGCGAACGTTTGGCGCAATTAGATACACCGGAACATAATCCTCACGGGATTTCTCGCGCTGATACGGTACTTCTTTTTATTGGAAGGGGTTCGAGTGACCCTGATGCGAATGGGGATGTCTATAAGATGGCGAGGGTATTATGGGAAGGAAGCGGTTATAACACCGTAGAAACTTGTTTTATTGGTATTACCCACCCTCGGTTAGATGTAGGATTTGACCGCGCTCGTTTATATAAACCTAAGCGGATTATTGTTTTACCTTATTTCCTGTTTACGGGGGTATTGGTCGAAAAGATTTTTGATATTACCGCGCAAGAACAAGAACAATATCCTCATATTTCCATGACTTGTTTACCAGAAATGGGGATTCAACCACAGCTTTTACAGATTTTGCGTGATCGCGAAATTGAAACCCAGTTAGGACAGGTTAACATGAACTGTGAACTCTGCAAATTCCGTCTTGCTGCGGTCAGTGAAGAAACAGGACATGGACATCACCATCATGGTCATAGTCACGGTCATGATCACAATCATGATGCTCCTGATCCCTATGCTACCCCAGAGCAATATCATAATCGCATCTGGCAAGCACCTTAGTTTTTAGTTTGTCGGGAGTGTATTATCTAAGGATGATGCACTCTGTTTTGGTGATGGGGTGATGGGGTGATTATCAATAGTCTATATTGCTATGGTTAATAATAGATAACTACTCTATCTTTTGTTGCAGTATTCTTATTTGTTTTATACTATTTTCTTTTCTTTTTCTTTGACTTTCCTTGCGGTGCAGTGCGATGATCACCAAAATACTTTTCACTGCGATAACGTAACCAAACCCTGAGAACTTGGGGGATCTTTTCTTTTTGTGCTTTAGTTAAGGTGTTATAGAGTTGCAAAGCTTTTTCTCTTTCACCACGACAGGCTTTATTATTATGAGCATCCCAGTAACTTCGCGCTACTCGAATACGCCGACACACTTCTTTAATTAAAGCATCTTCAGTCAAGGGAGTATCTTTTTTCGCCATTGACATTACTCCTAAAATATTATTAGCCGATTCCAATATAAATCAAATATGAAAACGTATAAAAACCTCAAGGATACTCTTTTAAAAATTGATAATCGTAGCTATCGCGCTTATAAAGATATTCAAGGAGAATATAGCTTTCCCAACTTCATTTTAATAATAGATTACGTCCAAGGTGATCCTTTTGCTTCGCCGAGTCAACTCCAGGTGAAAATTCCCCAGGATATCGCGCAATTTCCAAGTCAGTTCTATAGTTCTAAAAGTCGGGAAATAGCTCTACGAGACTATCTGACGCGCCAATTTGCTCAATCTGCAATCCAAGTTAGTTCACATCGGGGAACGGGTAAGAGTGGCTTAATCGCTATTACTCGGTTTGGACAGGAAGTATTAGAAAGGACTTCCGCTTTTATTGACGATGAGTTTGTGACGGTGCGTTTTATTGTCGGACTTCCCGCGCAGGGACGCAAGGTTTTGGGATATCAGGCTGCGGAAATGCTTTGTGAAGATATTCCTGAAATTGTTAATAAAGCCTTGCTATTTGCAGCTTTAGATGGTAGTAAAATTCAAAATCATGTGGAAACAATAGAAGATGCGGATTGGTTACGAGGACAGTTATCTTCACAGGGGTTAGTGGGATTTGTGGCGAATGGGGCTATTCTTCCCCGTCGTAGTGGGGTTGATGAACGCCCTTTATTTGAAAATGTAGTTCCTTTTACCTCGCCCTCATCTTTGGAAGTAGAATTTAACTGTCCTAATCGCGGAAAGATTACGGGGATGGGTATTGCGGAAGGGATTACTCTGATTGTCGGGGGTGGCTATCATGGGAAATCTACTTTATTAAAAGCGATTGAACGAGGGGTATATAATCATATTCCTGGGGATGGACGAGAATTTTTGCTTACTAACCCAAATGCGGTGAAGATTCGCGCGGAGGATGGGCGTAGTGTTGTGGGAGTGAATATTTCCCCTTTTATTAATCAGTTACCTCAAGGACGTTCCACGGTACAGTTTTCGACTCCGAATGCGAGTGGAAGTACTTCTCAAGCTGCAAACATTATTGAGGCGTTAGAAGCAGGGACGGAGGTTTTACTTGTAGATGAGGATACTGCTGCTACTAATTTTATGATTCGCGATCGCAGAATGCAACAGTTGATTGCGAAGGAGAAAGAACCGATTACGCCTTTTATTGATAAGATTCGCCAACTCTATCAAGATTATCAGGTTTCCACTATTTTAGTGATGGGGGGAAGTGGTGATTATTTTGAAGTCGCGGATAAGGTGATTGCGATGGATAACTTTGTTCCTGAAGATGTAACCCAAGCAGCAAAATTTATTGCTCAAGAGCATAACACAGAAAGACTTGCTGAAGGTGGACAAAAGTTTGGTGATGTTACCCCAAGAGTTATTTTACCCGGTAGTATTGATCCGAGTCGGGGGCGAAAGGAAGTGAAAGTTAAAGTACGCAATACGGATGAGGTGGGATTTGGTAATGAAGATATTGATTTGAGTGGGGTTGAACAAATTGTTGATAGGGGACAGTTAAGCGCGATCGCGATCGCGATCGTCTATGCTAAAAAGGAATACTTTAATCGAAAATATACCCTTCCTGAAGTCTTAGATAAAGTAATGCAGGATATTGAAGCGAAAGGTTTAGATATTCTCACTAACTATTCCCAAGGAGACTTAGCTGTATTTCGTCGTCATGAACTCGCAGCAGCTATTAACCGTCTGCGTACCTTGGAAGTAGATTGACTAGGTTTTTAAAAACCGCATACTATAACAAAGTTAATTTTAAACCTTCCCTTGCCATCACACTACTAGGATAAGCTTCTTTAACCATTAGCCAAATCTCGTCTAGAAAATCATCATTGTGATTCGGTTCATGGTGAAAGATAACTAACTTCTTTACATTAGCAGCCTTAGCAACTTTCACCCCTTCTTGCCAAGTAGAATGTCCCCAACCCACTTTAGGCGATTTGGAGTTATTATATTCTTCATCCGTGTACATAGAATCATAGATGAGAAGATCTGCATCCCGTGCCATTTCTACCACATTATCATCTAAACGGTCTGGTAAATGTTCAGTATCAGTACAGTAAACTACTGCTTTTCCGCGCCAACTAACCCGATATCCCATCGACCCATTAGGATGATTGAGAGGATAAGTTTCAATTAAAACATCATCTATTTTAAACGGTTTACCGCAAGTAAGATCATGATAATGTAAGGAAGCTTCTATTTCTTTGATAGGGACAGGAGAATTTAAATGGAGAACGTGTTCATTAAAGTGTTCTTCCATCCTCTGATTTCCCCCTGGGGGGACTTGTCCATAGATATGAAAGCTATTTTCCGCAGTAAAAACAGGTAAGAAGAAAGGGACTCCTTGAATATGATCCCAGTGGTAGTGAGTAAAAAAAAGTTGATAGGTAGAAGGGGCTTGCGCCTGTAGCGTTTTACCCAACATCCTAATCCCCGTTCCGCCATCAAAGATTAAATTTTTCCCATCTACTAAAATTTCAATACAAGAGGTATTACCACCATAGCGAACTGTCTCAGGACCAGGAGAAGGAACGCTTCCCCGTACACCCCAGAATCGGACAGCAAACTCTTGACTTACAGACTTATCCATGTATTAAACTGCTAGGACTTTACAGTGACCTTGATGGCGTAAAAGATGATCACATAACACTAAAGCTACCATTGCTTCTACCATTGGTACAGCGCGAGGTAGTACGCAAGGGTCATGCCTTCCTTTTGCTGCTAAAACGGTTTCTTCTTTGGTATTGGTAACGGTGCGTTGTTCTTTCCCTATGGTAGCAGTCGGTTTAAAAGCTACTCGCAGAATAATATTTTCACCGTTGGAAATCCCCCCCTGAGTTCCCCCAGAATAGTTAGTAGTAGTGCGAATCCGCTTCTCCTCATCTAAATAATACTCATCATTATGTTCACTTCCAGTTAGTAAAGTTCCAGCAAATCCTGAACCAATTTCAAATCCCTTACTTGCAGGAAGTGACATTACTCCTTTAGCAATATCTGCTTCTAGCTTATCAAAGACTGGCTCTCCTAGACCAATGGGGACATTCCGCGCTACACACTCCACCACACCCCCAAGCGAGTCTTGTTCTTTGCGAATATCATCAATGAGGGCAATCATCTGTTCTGCGACTTCTGGGTGGGGACAGCGCACAATATTACTTTCAACCGCTGCTAATGTTACGGTTTCAGGATTAATCTCTGCTTCTAAATCCTTGATGCGCTTAACATAACCAATAATTTCTACCCCTGCAACTTGCTTAAGTATTTTTTTCGCGATCGCGCCTGCTGCAACCCGCCCAATCGTTTCCCTAGCTGAAGCCCTGCCACCCCCTTGCCAATTACGAATTCCATACTTAGCATCATACACTGCATCTGCATGGGAAGGGCGATATTTATACGCCATCTCACTATAATCTTGCGGACGGGCATCCTTATTCCGTACCATAATCATAATTGGTGTCCCCAGAGTTTTCCCCTCAAAGACCCCAGAAAGGATTTCACAAGTATCTGTTTCCCGTCGTGGCGTAGTAATCCTACTCTGTCCTGGTCGTCTGCGGTCTAGTTCAAACTGTATTTCTTCTAGAGAGATTTCCAAACAAGGAGGACAGCCATCAATAATGACTCCAACCCCCCCACCGTGAGATTCACCAAAAGTTGTGACGCGAAATAACTGCCCGAACGTGCTACCCATGATACTTTGAAGACGAAGAATTATAGAGTTTCATGATAACAGCATTTGCCGATGGGGTATTTTGCCTAGATTGTGATCCTGGAAACAAACTCTGGTCGTCCCTGAATACCGAGATTTAGATGATAAACTGCTCCTGCACCCTCACCATTTTCATTAGGATCTTGTCCCCCTGCGGTGGTAATATAGATATCTGTATAATTTGACCCACCAAAAGTTAAACTTGATACCTGTTTAGCAGGGAAAGGAATACGCAACACTTCTTCCCCTGTGGGAGAATAGCGATATAAAGCTGACCCATCCCAACGGGCTGACCAAATATAGCCTTGACTATCCACAGTTAAACCATCAGGGACACCTTCGTTTTCAGGAGTTTGTAACCAAATCTGTTGATTGCTGATTTCCCCTGTCTCAGCATCATAGTCAAAACAGTGAATGGTGCGCTTTTCTGATTCGGTGTAATACATCTTTTGGTAATCTAAGCTAAAACCAATCCCATTAGATATTTCTATCCCCTCTAAGACCTTTGTGAGAGTCCTATCGGGGTCTAAACGGTATAATCGACCTCCACCCTCAGAAGTGGGCATTGTGCCACAGAAAACCCGTCCTTTGGGGTCAGCAATGACATCATTAAAACGACCTGTCTGCTCCGCTGCAATTTCAGGAATAATGGTAGTAATATTACCCTCTTGCCAGCGTTGAATTGTGCCTTTAGCTTTAAAGAGTAGCAGTGAACCATCTGCTTGTAAGCTTAAACCGCCAACAGATTCCCCTGTATAGATTTGCTCACTTTCCCCTGTAGTTGGATCATAGCGATATAGTTTTCCTTGGGGGATATCTGTCCAGTATAATTTCTCTTCAAGGGGATGCCAAAGGGGACATTCTGCGGTTTCACAATGATAGTGAGCAATAATTTCTGGGGTTTTCATGGAGTAAAAAAGGGGAAGTCTGCAATTTACCTTTTATCAGGTTTCGTTGACTTCTGCATCGGAATATGGTTAGAGATAGAGTGATGGGGGGAGAAACAAGGGATTAGGGAAAACGGCTGACTACTTGACCTCGTAAATATTGTGGGGATACGTGACCAAAAGAACGGCTATCGGTACTTTCTGATGGGTTATCACCAATTATAAAGCAACTTCCATCGGCTAAAACTTCGATGACCCTCTTGACGAGGCGTAAATTAGATTGTAAGGGATGTTGAGCGATAATAAGATCCCCTGGTTGGGGATGTTTGTGTTGATAGGCTTTGGGATTAATGAGAATTTCTTCCCCAGGTTTGAGGAGGGGTAGCATAGAATTACCAACGATACGAAAACGCGATCGCGATCGGCAAATCCATAATATCAAATCAGCTAAGTTACTATCTCTCAGAAACTCCGACATCTGCTTACTTCAAAGTGTAGGAGATAAGACTCCCACACCTCACACCTACCAACTAAAGATAATTAGCTGGCTTTATACCAACTGACATCATCACGGTTTTTAGTCGCCCAGAACATTTGGTGAATCTTGTGAACAGCTTCCATCAGTTCGTTAGCGTGTTCTGAACTAACTTCTACTTTACAAGCAGAACAAAGTTTAGCTGCTTTCCAGAAAGTATCATGAAGATCAGGATATTGCTCTAGATGAGTGGGTTTGAAGTAGTCTGTCCAAAGAATAAGGATTTCTTCTTTCGCTTTTTGAGCTTGTTCTTCTTTAATTGCGCTAAAGCGAGCAAAAGTATTGTGGTAAGCAATGACAGCTTTTTTATCGCTACCATCAGGAACTTCAAGGTCAGTAAGCTTTTTCGTCATAGAGACAACAGCTTCAGTATAGATCCGAGCAGCAGAAGGATCATAAACTCCGCAAGGTCCATCGCAATGAGCATGAACTTCCGATGCAGGAGATAATTGCTTAAATAGATTGATTATTGTTGTGAACATAAATTTTTGTTGCAATTTGAAATAGATAAAAGTTGTACAGAGCAAGATTGTCTTACTTCAGCAAGCTCTAGAGTCAGCATATCCTACTCAAATACCCCCTTGTCAAATGCTCCCTGGGGGGATCGATACCGTTTCACGCTCATGAAAAAGCTAGAATGACCTAGCGACAAGGAAGTCAGACAATATCTATACTGGAAAATTCAAAAAATAATCCATAAGCACAAAATAAATTAGTAATTTACATTTTAATTGGAAGGGTAGGGGGTATAGTGAAAAGCTTATTGCTTTGCCTATGTTACACAACTTTACATCATACTTTTACCTTCTACAGTCTACAGTAAAGTTGATAGTGCAAGGATCTTTTGGAATAATTTTTTCTGTAATTTCGATACCAAACACGCCTAACTCTAGTTCTTGAATACATTCTTTTTGCAACTTTATTAATTCAGGTATTTCCTCATTTAGATATTTTACTATTTTATTTAAATCTTCAGGATTGAAGACCTTATTATTTGTTTCATAGAAAATCATAAACTGTTCTAAAGTATTAATATATTTGCCTAATACTCTGATATTGTTGACAGGTAATATGATTTGTCGAGTTAATATGGTTTTGTAATTGGGATGGTTTTTAATATATTTAATAAATTCAATATAGCTATTAGCTATTTTTTGATTGTGCTTTATGCGTTCTTGGATACTGCTTGAAATTCGCAAATCACAACTTTCACTTATAAAACGCAGACAGTCTGTATCGAAAATCATTACATCATTAGCATGGTAAAGCATAATAAGCTTATCTTTTTGATACCCCAACACCAAAGACAACAACTTTTTTAAATTTTGAATTTCAACGCGTTTTTTATTATTATCAATCAGCGTATTACCTATGAGAATACCACCACCAGTCAACAAAGGGGTTAGTATTAAAGTCAGCGTTTTGTTTAACTCAATGTCTAAAGTATAAATAAAAATTAAAACGAAAGGTAGCAAAAAAAATAACAGAGTACCTGTTAAAACATTATTTTTATCTACTTCATTATATTTATTCTTGAACTTTTGCAAAACATCACACTTATTGGCTAAAAATAAAGTACCTGGCATAGCACCCAATAAAAACAAGATAGTTAAAGTCTCTTGTGATACGTCTGGTATATAGTTAAAAACTAAAATCTGTTCAATCATATTAAAATGTTTTACAACGTTTCTAAAGTGGCTTACCAGTAATTAGGTACTGTGGTAGAACAAAAAATAAAAATTAAACAAAATGGTCACAATATGGCATCAGAGTTACTGTTACCAATTTGTGACCACTTTTTAATATTTGTGTGCCTGTAATTCCCTGTCAGTAAAGGGTTTAAGATGGGCGATACTGGATTTGAACCAGTGACAGCTTGCTTGTAAGGCAAGAGCTCTACCGCTGAGCTAATCGCCCTCAACTTGATCTAGAATAGCACAAATATTCAAATCGTCAACAACTTTATTTTATGCCTTCGGGTCGTACTCACGATCGCGTTACTTTATGGAGTGTTCCTTGGATCACCCTGGGAACGCTAATACTTACTCGCGAGGGCAATCTAGCCTTGATTGTTGCTTCTGCTTTCTTATTTAGCGGTTTGCTGTTTAGCCCTGATCTGGATCTGAGATCACGCCCCTTTCAAAGGTGGGGTTGGTTTCGCTTTATCTGGATTCCCTATCAAAAAATGCTTTCCCATCGTTCTACCCTCTCCCACGGGGTGATAATCGGGACAATTGTGAGACTTATCTATCTTTTTACTATTGTCTTACTAGTTGCGATGTTGGGAGTCGCGATCGCGCAACTAATTTTCGGCTTTGATTGGAATTGGCAAACTTTTTTCCAACTGGTTTTCAACTGGATCATCTTAAATCCCAAAAGCGCGATCGCGCTCGTCGTTGGGCTAGAATTAGGAGCAATAAGTCATATCCTTGCTGACAGAATTGGCTCAAGCTATAAACGCTATCAAAAGTATGGTTGGCAAGGGATAGTACCAAAAAGAAAAAAGAAACGGCAACAAAAAAGGAAAACCTCCCCAACCCGTAAATCAAAATAACCTAACTTCATGACATTCCCCCAAGAAGTCGATACAGCAACCCTCACCGCTTTCAAAAACTTAATTGAAGTAGTCGCCAAACTGAGAACTCCAGACGAAGGTTGTCCTTGGGATCTCGCCCAAACCCAGAAAAGTTTGCTTCCCTATGTCATAGAAGAAGCTTATGAAGTTGTTGATGCTATTCAAAGAGAAGACCAAAACGCGATCGCGGAAGAACTAGGAGACTTACTCCTCCAAGTCATACTCCAAGCCCAAATCGCCACAGAAAAAGATCACTTCACCCTTACCGAAATAGCCCAAGGTATCACACAAAAATTGATCCGCCGTCACCCCCACGTCTTCAATAAAACCGAAGTTAAAACTGTCGAAGAAGTCCGCCAAAACTGGGAACAAATCAAAGCAGAAGAAAAAGGAGAAACCCCTGAACAAGCAGCCCGACTAAGCAATAAACTAGGCAAATACGCTCGTACCCTCCCCCCCCTAACCGCAAGCATGAAAATGTCAGAAAAAGCTGCAAAATCAGGCTTTGAGTGGGAAAATATTAACGGAGTTTGGGCTAAATTCGAGGAAGAATTGAGCGAGTTTAAAGAAGCCCTCCTCACCGAAGACAAAGCCCACCAGCAAGCAGAATTAGGAGACTTACTCTTCACCGTAGTAAACCTTGCCCGTTGGTACGATCTCGACCCTTCTGAAGCCTTACAGGGTACAAACCAACGCTTTACCCAACGCCTAAGCGCGATGGAAGACGTAGCAAAAACTCCCCTCAGTGAATATACATTAGAGGAATTAGAAACCCTGTGGCAAGAAGCTAAAATCAAACTGAAGAATTGAGAATTAAAGAAATTTATCGCTCAGCCCCTCACCCTCTCACCCTCTCACCCCAATTTCTAACCGTCTTCTTCAATCTTTGTTAAACTAAAAATAACAGAGGACAAACCCCTGTTGGACTTCCTTTGTCGATCCGACAATTTTTCGTCTTTGGGAAGTGGGTCAATTGCCCGCTTTTTTTTGTTGTCTTTAATTAATTTTATTTATAAAACCCATCTGAAACTAATCAGGTCAGAAACCTCAGCCCTTATGGAATGAGGCTTGAAAGAGAACTCTAGCAAGCCATTCTGACCAGCCTAAGTCCTCAAAGGACTACGTTTTTTGAGTCAAGATACCGGAGAATGCGTAGCTAGTTTTCCGCTCTATCGCTGAAGGTTAAACAGTTCTAAGGTCACTGGTGCAGTGCTTTCAGCCCAACAAGCTCTTAAAACATTGGCGAAGCTAACATTACCCCGAAAGGGAGGCTCTTTTAGAGCAAAATACTATGCGTACAGGGTTGTAAGACTTGAAGCAGTAACTGTCCTGCCGAGAGTGCAATACAAAAGCACACCGAGTTAATCAACCCCAAGGCGATAGTAAAACAATTGTAAATCCGTCCTAGAAGGACGGGGTTTCAGACCCATTTTTTTGATGACTCATCCCTTAGTTCCCAAAATTATAGAAATAGCAGCCCCAATTGCCCAAGATCTGGGGTTAGAAGTTGTTGATGCCATTTTCCAAACCAACCAACGACCACCAGTATTGCGGGTAGATGTGCGTAACCTAGCCAATGAAACGGGTCTAGATGACTGTGAGCGGATGAGTCGTGCTTTAGAAACACAACTGGAGCTTACTGACTTCATTCCAGATGCCTATGTTTTAGAAGTTTCCAGTCCTGGAGTTTCGAGACAACTTAAAACTGAGAGAGACTTTATTGCTTTCAAAGGATTTGCTGTTGTGGTGAAAACCTATGCTCCCTATAACGGGAGTAAAGAATGGCGGGGTAATCTTCAAGGGCAGGATCAAGAACAAATCCATCTTAACCAAAAAGGACGCGCGATCGCGATCCCTCGCCCCCTCGTCTCTTCTATCCAAATAGACGACAAAACTTAAAAATACTAAAAATACGCGGTCACAACCCCCCCGCAACCTTGAATCACTTCACTTGGAGAATTTATTTATGTCACTCATTAATCTGCCTAAACTGACCGAAATGATCGAAGAGATCAGCAAAGGTCATAACCTACCTCAATCTGCGGTAGAACAGGCTCTAAAAGAAGCTCTAATCAAAGGCTATGAACGTTTTCGTCGCTCTCAAAAACTTGATGCTCAGTTTGGAGACGAATATTTTGAGAACTTCAATGTTGAACTCGATACCGAAGAAGAAGGATTTCGAGTCTTATCAACTAAAGTAATCAGCGAAGAAGCCGAAAATAGCGACCACCAGATTTCTCTCAGAGAAGTACAAGAAGTTGCCCCAGAAGCCCAACTTGGTGACTCCGTTGTTCTTGATGTCACCCCAGATCAAAAAGATTTTGGTCGCATGGCAGCCATCCAAACCAAACAAGTTTTGATGCAAAAGCTACGGGATCAGCAACGTAAGATGATCCAAGAAGAATTTCAAGAACTTGAAGGAACAGTATTACAAGCGCGAGTTCTCCGCTTTGAACGCCAGTCGATTATCCTCGCAGTCCGTAGTGAATTTGGTCAGCCAGAAGTAGAAGCAGAACTTCCTAAACGTGAACAACTCTCTAACGATAACTATCGCGCTAACGCCTCATTCAGAGTCTATCTCAAACAAGTTAGAGAAAATCCCCATCGCGGTCCTCAACTGATTGTTTCCAGAGCTTCTGCGGGCTTAGTAGTTTACTTATTTGCTAACGAAGTTCCCGAAATTGAAGAAGAAGTAGTGCGTATTGTTGCCGTTGCGAGGGAAGCAAACCCCTCTTCGCGCCATGTCGGTCCTCGCACCAAAATCGCTGTTGATACCTTAGAAAGAGACGTGGACCCCGTTGGGGCTTGTATTGGCGCAAGGGGATCACGGATTCAAGCAGTAGTCAACGAACTCAGAGGCGAAAAAATAGACGTAATTCGTTGGTCTCCTGACCCTTCTACCTATATTTCTAACGCCCTCAGTCCAGCAAGAGTTGATCAAGTTTTACTTGTTAATGCGGATGACCGACAAGCCTTCGTTCTCGTTCCTGAGAATCAACTCAGTTTAGCGATTGGGAAAGAAGGGCAAAACGTCCGTTTAGCAGCGCGTTTAACAGGTTGGAAAATAGATATCAAAGACACCATTAAGTATAGAGAGGAACAAGAAAACCAAGCAGAATATCCCATAGATGAGGAAATGGAATTCGAGGCTGAAGAAATGGAAGAAATAGAAGCAACAGACGCTGACCGAGAAACAGTAAAAGCAATAGAAATGGCAGAAGACGATATAGAAGAAGAAGTCCTTGATCAAGTTTAATTGCTCTTAGCACAGAAAGTAAGACTTTCTTTCCTCTTTTTTCTCAGGAATCTTAGCAAAAATTCATGAAGCCCCAATATAGATGTTGTGTAAGTTGCCGTAGAATTGCCCCCAGAGAGGAGCTTTGGCGAGTGGTGAAAGATCACTCCTCCAAAAAGATACAATTAGATCAAGGAATGGGACGTTCTGCTTATCTTTGTCCTCAGTCTGACTGCCTTGAAATAGCTTCTCGCAAGAAACGCTTATCACGCTCTCTTCGGTCTGTGATTCCAGAACAAGTTTATCAAGTTCTCGAAGATCGCTTAAAGGAGTTCAACCAGTAAAGTCCTTTTCTTGAAGCAAATCTGCCACAAAAAAGATGCTGAATCTTAGTCTGAGTAGTTAGCATAGAATATAAATTCCCCAAAATTGTAAATCCAGGAAAATCACTAAAACTAAATAAATTTCCAACCCTACCCCCCCTCTAACCCTTTGACCCCTTGTCAAAATAACTAGAATTTTAACTTGTCGATTTTATTTTTAGGAGCTTTCAGTCTTCCCTTGAATTAACTTATAAACACTAAATCTTTAAACTTAATCCCAACCTAGTTTAATTAACCAAACTGTAAACACGCCATTAAGGGGCATAGTGAATGAACAACGGCAAAGTAAGAATTTACGAATTATCAAAAGACTTGAACGTAGAAAACAAAGACATTATCAATATCTGTGAACAGCTAAATATTTCGGTCAAGAGTCATAGTAGTACCATTACCGAATCCCAAGCAGAGAGAATTCGTGCAATAGCAACGCGGACTGAAGGTATTGCAAAACGAGAAACGAGTACAGATAAATCTAAAAACAACGATTCCAACGGTAGATTGAATAAACCCAAAACACAGCAAATCTTAGAAATTCGTAGTCGCACAGAACAAGCCAATACCAAGGAAAATAAGGGAGAAGGAGATCCCTCAGATTCGACTCCTACCCTAGTAGCGCCTCCTCGCCCACCAGCAGCAAAAAGCAAGCCTGCGCCTCCTTCTCGACCTCAGCCACCTAAACGCCAATCTGAATCTGCACCAATAGCAGAGAAAGAAGTTACCCCTGTTGAGAGAGAAGAAACAGTGCTTGAGGAGGTTGAAGAAGTTGAATCTCCAGAACTGGTTAAACCACCTCAGCGACCTAGTAAACCAGAAAAAATTCAACATCTCGCCCCGAAAAAGGTCGCAAAAAGATCAGAGATTAAACCTGCGACAGAAACCTCCCCTGAAGAAGATAGAAATATTGAAGTTATTAAACCTGAGCCGAAGCCCAAGCCCAAGCTAGAGTTGAAAGCACCACCAAGGGTAAAACGGGCTGTGACAGCTACTCCTCCTCCTCAGCAGGATCAGGATGAAGAACCAGATCAAGGAGTTGATTTAGAAGCACCAGATCAAGAAGATGATGATAGCTTCTTACAACTTAATGATAAACCCAAGCCAAAACTGAAGCGACCTGATGCTCATCCCAGAAAGCAAGAGTGGGAAGAGGAAGAAGAAGAAGAGAGCAAGGCTAAATCTCCTAAAAAACGCCGTACTAAGCTGGTTATTGAGGATGACGACGACGAATTTGCAAGTGATAACAACTTACCCTCTACTTTCGTCACCGCTAGTCAATCTATTGCGCGTCCACCAAAACCAAGTTCGATGGGGTCGCAAAAACCTGCTGCCCAACAGAAAAAACCCGCTCCCAAACCTGGGAAAAAAGAGCCAGGTCAATCTGGTCAATCTAAATCAGATAACCGTCGTCGCGAGAAGAAAGCAGTTCCAGAATTACCAGAGAAAATTGTACTTGAGGGTAGCTTAACGGTACGAGAACTGGCGGATATGCTGAATATCACGGAAACTGAGATTATCAGACAGCTTTTCTTCAAGGGTATGCCTGTTAATATTACCCAGACCCTCGATCTCGAAACTGCAACAATGGTGGCAGAGGACTTAGAGGTAGAAGTAGAAATACCTGAAAAAGTCTCTGCTGCGACGAAAACAGAAATGATTGAGACTTCTGACTTAGATCTGCTGCAATCTCGTCCCCCAGTTGTGACAATTATGGGTCACGTTGATCATGGTAAAACAACTCTCCTCGACTCAATTCGCAAAACGAAGGTCGCTCAGGGAGAAGCAGGCGGTATTACTCAGCATATCGGTGCTTATCATGTTGATGTTGAACACGCTGGTAAAACCCAACAAGTGGTTTTCCTTGATACTCCTGGTCACGAAGCCTTTACTGCTATGCGGGCGCGAGGCACAAAGGTGACAGACATCGCTATCTTAGTAGTTGCTGCGGATGATGGGGTTCAACCTCAAACTAAGGAGGCGATTAGCCATGCTCGTGCTGCGGGAGTTCCTTTGATTGTGGCGATTAATAAGGTTGATAAGGAAGGAGCAGAACCAGACCGCATTAAACAAGAGTTGACTGATCAAGGCTTAGTTCCAGAAGAATGGGGCGGTGATGTGATTATGGTCCCCGTAAGTGCTTTACAAGGAGAAAACCTTGATACTTTGCTAGAAATGATTATTCTCGTTTCAGAAGTGGAAGAACTCTCGGCTAACCCGAACCGTTTAGCGAAAGGTACGGTTATTGAAGCTAATTTGGATAAGGCTAAAGGTCCTGTGGCGACTTTCTTAATCCAAAATGGTACTTTGCGAGTAGGTGATACTCTGGTTGCAGGATCTGCTTTTGGTAAGATTCGCGCGATGATCGATGATCGCGGTCAGCGAGTTGATCAGGCGACTCCATCTTTTGCGGTGGAAGTGTTGGGAATGAGTGAAGTTCCTTCCGCAGGTGATGAATTTGAAGTCTTTGCGACAGAGAAAGAAGCTCGTGCTACCGCAGATCAACGGACGACAGATAAGCGAGAAACTTATCTCCAACGGACGATGTCTTCGCGCCGGGTTACTCTCACTAGTCTCTCTGCGAAAGCGCAAGAGGGTGAATTGAAAGAACTCAATTTAATCTTGAAAGCGGATGTTCAAGGTTCAGTGGAAGCTATTCTTGGCTCTTTGGAACAATTACCTCAAGATGAGGTTCAAGTTCGAGTTCTTCTGGCTGCACCAGGTGAGGTGACTGAAACTGATGTCGATTTAGCTGCTGCTAGTGGCGCGGTCATTATCGGTTTTAATACAACTTTAGCTAGTGGCTCTAGGGCTGCTGCGGATCATGAGGGTGTAGATATTCGCGATTATGAGGTTATCTACAAGCTCTTAGATGATATTGAAGGGGCGATGGAAGGTCTGCTAGAGCCTGAAGAGGTGGAAGAACCCCTTGGGGAAGCAGAGGTTCGTGCGGTCTTCTCTGTTGGTCGTGGTGCTGTTGCTGGCTGTTATGTTCGTACGGGTAAGGTGTTGCGTAATAAGCATATCCGAGTGCGTCGAGGTAATGAGGTTGTCTATAAGGGTAATCTTGATTCCCTCAAACGGATGAAGGATGATGTGAAAGAAGTTAATGCTGGTTTCGAGTGCGGAATTAATGCTGATAAGTTTAATGACTGGAAAGAGGGAGATAGTATTGAGGCTTATCAATTGGTGATGAAGCGTCGTACTCTCGCTACTCGCTAGGTTGAGTTAGCAAAAGCAATATTAGGGGCGGACTTAGGTTCGCCCTTCTTTCATGAGTTGTAATTGAGCAAAAGGATTGAGGAAATATGGATAGTATTCACCTGACGAATATTCGCGCTTACGGTTACACGGGTTATTTAGCAGAAGAACGGTTATTGGGACAATGGTTTGAGGTGGATTTGAGGATTTGGTTAGATCTTAGTGCTGCGGGGGAGAGTGATGAGATTGGACAAACTTTGGATTATCGCGAAGCTATTTCTTTAACTAAGGATTTGATTAAAACGGCAAAATTTGCTTTGGTTGAGAAACTGGCTAACGCGATCGCGATCGCGATTCTCGAACTCCCCCTTGTCGAAAGGGTACAAGTCCAACTCTCAAAACCCGCAGCCCCCATCCCCGACTTTGGTGGTAGGATTACCATTGATATTACTCGCCCTTTAAGCCTTGAGCAGCAAGAATAATCTACTTATTTTTGCTCAGGATGGGTTTCTACAACTGCTTGTTCCATACCTTTGATAGAAGTTGCTTTCACTCACTTTTGAAGACAATTAAAGTCAGGACTTACGCAGATGAGGCAGAAAAACCAAGCTACCATGAATCTAAGCTGTTGTTCATTTAAACTGTGATAACATTATTACGTTTATTTTTGAGTTTACGTCCCCATTTGATAACTAAGCCTCCTTCATTAGCTTAGTTACTTCTCCTTCTGGCAATATCCAAACTAGGGGATACACTTTCAGATAAAGGGATGATTTTGCTGGTGGCGACTCAGGGGTTGGTTGCTTACAAGAATTACTCGGTCTAATTTATCAATATTCCGCGATTGAGTTGCTGGATCAGGTCGAGTCTTATCTCTCAGAACTGCCTGGGGGAGAGGAGTTCCTCGTATAACTGCTCAGTTGCGGTAAAACCAGGATGAGGAGGTTAGAAGGAGCAGTATCACCATTTTCAAAGGATAGGTTGGATCAAAGCATCGCTGACGCGCTGACGTTCGGTCTTAGCAAAAAGAGATAAGTTCTCCAAAACCTTCCCATTATGCCCCTGTCTTTAGTCCTGACTTCAAAGCGGATTTGCGCTGGTGGTATCGCCAAGAACCAAAGAAAGCAAATAAAATCCTTGATTTAGTTGCTGATGTCTTAGACTGAGATCCTTTTACCGGAATAGGCAAACCTGAACCTCTCAAATATATTATAGAATTGAAAGTTTTTCTTGCCGAATTTGCCTTTATCAGTATTTGTATACTAATGGCTTTGAGCTTCAGATCGGAACTTTTTGATCTACTGAGTATTGCTTTTGGGCAAAAAAACGTCAATCCGTTAATAGGGGTCAACTAGAGCTTACCTACTAACCTTTGCTGACTCTAACTTATTAGCAAAATGCTTCTCAACTAACTCAGGGATTTGCTTCGACTTTACTTGAATATAGCGAGACTTATCAGGCATAAAAACAACACAAGGTCCTTTCTTACACTGATTCATACAACCCGTTCCCTTGATAGCTATCTCTCCTGCTAATCCTTTCTCTTCCAAGGCTTTACTAATCGCCCGAGAGACATCTGCTGCGCCTCGCTTACAACAGGATGATTTTTGACAGACCATCACACAGTCTTTCGTTTTCTTATTGGGTTTCTCCGTGGGCTTAAAGACCCCAACAGCTTTACCTGGTGTAGAGGGAAGTAGATATTTTGCTTTTAGCTTGACTTCACCTTTTTTAGGATTAATCGTTTGTTTGACTCCTACTTGTAGCCAATCTCCTGGGGTAAGTAAGCCACTAACCGAATTTTGCAATTTTTTGGGAAGCTTGATCGATTTCTCCCCTTCTTTAGTCGCTAACTGCAAATACTTTGGCTTAGTTTCCTCCTTTTCGCCAAAGCCGATGAAGCGTCCTTCTAAAAGCTGTTTGGATTTAATCGTACCCACAATAAGATTTCCTGAGAACTACATTGCTACTAATGTTATCTCTAATGATAATATTTGTCATCTATTGTAGTTGGGAGATTAAGCAACTTTCGTGTTGTCAGTTTGGCAAATTCCATCCTGCGAAAGCGCGAAACCCTGTCCACGCTTGACAAATCCACAAAACCTATCTTGACGAGCATCTTTTAAATCTCCTGGTTGATATCCATACAGCCACATTTTATTTTTAATGCTTTTAGGTAGAGAAAGGAGTTCCTTGTAATTCGCGTGTACTGAAGTGGGATATTCTGAGGTTTCGCAATCTTGAAAAATGATGTCTCCTTGTTGGTAATATTTTTCTATATAGTCAAGACAAAGGGTGGTATCCGTTGTCAAAAAGATTTTTATTCCTGCGACTTCAAAAAATAAGCCGTAACTTGGAATTGTAAAATAACCATTATCGACATGAATCACTCTGACTAACTTAAAGGTAATCTCTTCCCAGGTGAAGATTTGCTCATGTCCAATTTTTTGAACATTAAAATAGGTATCTAAATCAGTAATGTCTAAATGGGAGAAACCAGCAGTATAGAGGGAAAAACGAATATCTGAGCCACAATCGATCAGCAATTTTTGACCGCGATCGCTTACTAAAAGGAGATTCGATTGGAAGTTGTCTGCTCTGCTCCTACTGTAAACGCAGAACCAGAACCGAGAAAAATGAGTTCCATGATTCAGTGACTAATCGCTTATCCTGAATATCTTTACGTATATCCATAGTGTGCCTTCTTGGTAACGATAATGCTCACTATTTTAAAAAAAAGGCTAACTATAAGTATTTTTGGGTATTTTTGGTTGTTATTTACCCAATGAACTTGGGCAGTCTCAAATCGGGATGACTGGATTCGAACCAGCGCCCCCTTCGTCCCGAACGAAGTGCGCTACCAAGCTGCGCCACATCCCGAATTTATTTGTATCTTGTCTATAATATCATAAGGTGTAAGAGCTTTGTGAACTAGATGTAGGGGGAGCGATCGCGCGATGGTAACAAAACCAGATTGGTTAAGAGTCAAAGCACCCCAATGGGAGCGAGTTGGTAATGTCAAGGAAACTCTACGAGATTTAGGTCTAAATACGGTTTGCGAAGAAGCTTCTTGTCCAAACATTGGTGAGTGTTTCAACGCTGGAACTGCTACATTTTTAATTATGGGTCCGGCTTGTACTCGCGCTTGTCCCTATTGTGATATTGATTTTGAAAAGAAGCCCCAACCCCTCGACCCCACTGAACCATTGCGATTAGCTGAGTCTGTACGGCGAATGAAGCTTAATCATGTGGTCATCACTTCTGTAAATCGGGATGACTTACCAGATGAGGGTTCAAGTCAGTTTCAACGCTGTATAACTGCAATTAGGGAAGTTTCTCCCCACACCACCATTGAAGTTTTAATTCCCGACCTGTGCGGTAACTGGGAAGCTCTAGAAATCATCCTAGAAGCGCAGCCAGAAGTGCTGAATCATAATACGGAAACAATTCCTCGTTTATACCGCCGTGTACGTCCCCAAGGGGATTATCAAAGGTCTTTAGAATTATTACGCAAGACTCGCGAACTAGCTCCCTGGACTTATACAAAATCAGGCATTATGGTAGGTTTAGGGGAAACGGATCAAGAAGTCCGTGCTGTACTACAAGATTTACGCTCTGTAGATTGTGACATTATTACCATCGGTCAATATCTCCAACCTTCTCAAAAGCATCTTGGTGTACAAGAGTTTGTCACCCCAGAACAGTTTACTCAGTGGCAAAAATATGGGGAGTCGATTGGCTTTTTACAAGTGGTGGCTTCTCCTTTAACTCGTAGTTCTTATCATGCGGAACAGGTACAGGATTTGATGCTGCGCTATCCCCGTCAAAAGTAAATTCTGTTACTCTGTGATTTTAGATAGATAACTTTCGTGGATACTATATAACGGTTTAATATGACAACTGAACAAACTCAAACCTCTTCTAACTTAACTGCTGAACAACATCAGCAAAAAATGCAACGTCGTAAGGAAGTACAAGAAAAACGCCTTGCGGAACGTTCGGTGGAGAAGGGGTTAATAATTGTTAATACGGGGAATGGGAAAGGAAAAACAACCGCTGCTTTGGGAGTTGTGATGCGTTCCTTGGGTCATGGCTATCGGGTGGCGATTATCCAGTTTATCAAAGGGGCGTGGGAACCTGCGGAGAAGGCGGTGTTAGGTCAGTGGGAAGACCAACTCGATTTTCATGCGATGGGGGAAGGGTTTACTTGGGAAACTCAAGATCGCGATCGCGATATCCAAATGGCTCAACTTGCTTGGCAAAAAGCACTAGAATATATTATCAATCCTGACTATAAATTAGTATTACTTGACGAAGTAAATATTGCCTTAAAATTGGGCTATCTGGATGTGACAGAAGTAATCGCAGGACTAGGACAAAAACCCCCTGATTCCCACGTTATTCTGACGGGAAGGGGTGCGCCTTCACAATTGATTGAAAAAGCAGATTTAGTCACAGAAATGACCCTTGTTAAGCATCCATTCAAAGAGCAAGGAGTTAAAGCACAACCTGGAATTGAATATTAATTCCCATTAACCCTTGTCAAGCCAGGATATTTTTTGTATCCTCCCTAATACAAGCTAAGAATCTTGAACAATTTTTCTGCTCTGGATAAACCCTTAGGTATTAATAACAAATACCAACAGATCAAATCCAAATTCAATTAGCCTCTACCGATCAATAGATATTAATAACTTATATGGCTTCTTCTTTTTCTTTCGATATTGTTAGCGACTTTGATCACCAAGAAATGCTTAACGCGGTTGATCAGACCAAACGAGAAGTGAAAAATCGCTACGATCTTAAAAACACCAATACCACCATTGAATTACAAGAAGATAAAATTATCATCAATACTGATAATGAAATGACCCTCAATACCCTGCAAGATATATTACGAGAGAAAGGAGCTAAACGCAGTTTATCCCAAAAGATTTTTGATTTTGGTGAAACTGAATCCATAAGTGGTAATCGCGTTCGCCAGGAAATCACCCTCCAAAAAGGAATTAGTCAAGAGATTGCAAAAAAGATCTCAAAATTAATTCGGGATGAGCTAAAAAAAGTGCAAGCTTCAATACAAGGAGACTCGGTAAGAGTTTCGAGTAAATCTAAAGACGATTTGCAAGTTGTCATGCAATTAGTAAAAGAACAGGAGTATCCCGTCGCGCTCCAATTTGAAAATTACCGTTAAGATGAGTGAAATTTGCTCCTTGACCTAAACTTTCTCTCAATTTCGTAAATATCGCATCGCTTCAAGTTGCCAAGTTTTTACCTCTGGGAGTCTGCTTTCATGATTTAAGCATTTTTCCCAGAGAGGAAGAGCAGATTGCGGATTAGTTTGTTGGCGAGTCTTGGCGAGAAGACAGTAGGCGGATGCTTGTGATTCTTTATCCGCTTCAAGGGATTTCTGGAGAGCTACCTCTGCTTTTTGATAGTCCCCTAACTGGAAATATGCCCAGCCTAAGTTTTTTAATAAAATATTCTGTAACGGGTGGTCAGGATAAGCTGCTAAAGCTTGTTGCAGGATATTCAGGGCTTGCTTTGGTTGTTGTTTTTGCCAAATTAGTAAACGGGCGAGATTATTAACCGCCGAAATACTTATTTTTCCTGGAAACTTGACGGCAATCTTGTATTGCGCGATCGCGCTTTCAAACTCCTGACTATCCTCATATAATACCCCTAAATTGTAATGGGCAGTGCCAATCCGTTCTGGCTTTAAAGTAATTGCACCTTCATATTCTTTCCATCCCACATGAAGATTTTCCTCATGAAACTCTTCATGTCCTCGCCGATGAAAACTTTCCGCAGCTAATGGATAAATAAGCAACATCCCCCCCAAACTGACCAAACTAAAAAAAATCAAAATATCCGTAACTGCTTTGGGCAAATACTTATTTCGTGAACCTTGTAACCCTGGCTTACTCAAATATTTCAAAATACTCCTAGTATTCTGAGGACGATTTTCAGGAGAATTGGACATCAACTCATCAATAAAATTAGCTAAATATCTAGGCACTGATGGAGCTTTATTACGCCAATCCAACTTTCCCCTCTCAAGATTAGTTTTCAGACGTAACGGAGATATCCCTGTCAACAAATAGACAAAAGTTCGTCCCAGAGCAAAAAAATCAGACTGGGGAACAGCATGACCAGTCATTTGCTCAGGGGGAGTATAACCTCCTGAAACCACTTGAGTAATATCTCCGCTGTTCACCTTAGCTAAATAAGTGCCTGATATATCTCGCACACTGCCAAAATCAATTAAAACCAGTTGTCCATTGGGCTGCAAGATAATGTTAGAAGGTTTTATATCTCGGTGAAAAATATGCTTCTCATGCAGAACATTTAATATCTCCGTCAACTGTCTCAGCCAATCTACCACCAAAGCTTCAGCAGGAGCATGATTTTTTTGTCGCCACTGCTCTAAATTTTGCCCCATCACCTTCTCCATCACCAGACACTGAATTCTTTGCTTAGAACCATTAGGGGTCATAGAAAAGAAATCCTCAACTTTTGGAATTCCTGGATGATCTAGCGATCGCAAAACTAATACTTCCCGTTCAAACATCCACACCGTCTGAGGACTATTATCCTTAAGAATTTTGAGAACTTTAGGGGTATCCCCATCCAAAGCTTCAAAAACTTCTGCCGTATGACAGATGCTTAAGGGGCGTAAAGGTTTAATCAATTTATACTGCCCCTCAATGAGCAAAGGGGTTCCACAGGCGCGACAGTTAATCGAACCTGCGGGATTCTCTTGATGTTGACACTGAGGGTTAATGCAGTACATAATTTTTTCTAACGTCTCTGAGGTTGAGGTTGAGCTTGAACACTAGGGTGAGTTGCTTCAAACTTATTAAGATATTTGCGGGTCAGATACTGGATGGTATATTGGCTTCCTGAACCATTTCCAGTTTCTACCCAATTTTGATCAATTAAAGAAGCAAGAGCTTCCATCAAATTAGAAGTAGAAGCAGACTGGCTTTGTTGGAAACTGTCCTTTAAGGCTAAAAAGGAAATAGATTCATCCTCTTGAGCCAAATACATTAAGATACTCTTTTCTAACGGCGATAAAGTATCAAATTGTTTATCAAGTTCTTGCTCATAAGCTCCAAGAATCCAAGTTCCTTCTTCTAAGAACTTAGTTACATCACCACTAAACAGCTTCTTGATATAAGAAACCGCAATTTTGAGAGCATAGGGATTTCCCTTCGCACATTCCACTAACTCTTCACAGCCAGCTTTTTTGATACCCTCATCCTCAAGAAGTCGCAAAGCATCTTCAGGTTTTAATCCCTCCACAGATAAGGTGCGAATCGGCTTTTTCGGATTTTCGAGGAACGCAACATCCTTGGGTTTTTTCTGAGAACAGAGAATTACGCAACTTTGATGGGCTACTTCTCCTAAACGACGGAAAAACGTGCCGTAATCTTCGTAACCTTCCTGATAGCGTCCCAAAGGATCTTGGCTACGTAACACTGTTTCTACATCATCTAAAATCAATAGACAGCGATTTTTTTCTAAATGGTTAATCAACAGAGATATACCCTGGTTAGCATCTCGGCTTGGCTTAATCCCGAAGCATCTTAAAAGATCTCGCAGTAAATCTTGTAAAGTGAGGGGTTGTAAAGAGCTTGCCATTGAAGAAATTGGCGAAATTGAACGCCGAATCACATACTCAAACTCGTCTTGGAGGTTTTGTCCAAGCTTGACCGATAAAGTAGTTTTTCCAATTCCCGCTTTACCTTGTAAGGTAACTAAACGGCAAAGGTCTTGAAGTAACCACTCTTCTAAGGTTGCTAGTTCTTCAGTACGACCGTAGAAGACAGAAACATCAGGAGCTTCATCCCAGTCCTGACGAGGTAAATCTTCCTCAGCAATTGTTTCCTGTTGGAAGGTAGGAGGAGTAGGAGTTTGGATTCGGGTCACAAACGCAGAAGACTGATGCCGTTCCAAAGCTGCTCGAAAATTAGTTTTACTCACCTCTTCTTGGAAAGCTTCGGACAAGATTTTCCAAAGTTTTGGTCCGACATCTCGCATGAGATAGTTAATTGTGTACTGGGAACTTTCTGCCATTTGGTCGTAGGTTAAGCCTTCCCAAGCACCGCGTAAAACAGTTACTTCAGGATCATTTAGGTGTCTGCCGACCGTAGAAAATACGGCATTATCAACAAGTTCAAAGGCTTTGGTGAAATTCATAGGTAGATTAGCAATTAATTAGTTTTTTCGAGTGGACAATGTTGAAGTATGTCACCTCAACAAGGTTGTGAAACTGGATTGAGCGATCCCTCTAAACGATCTCGAAGGAGTCGATTTTTGAGAACCATTCATCCCCTTTACTTCATTGTAGTATATAGTAGGAGCATACTCGCTTATGAAAAAAGCTTCTAAAGTCTAGCACGGATTATATATAATAAGTCATCCTTATATAGTTAGAAATACGGGTGTCCTCCTCTTGATATTTAGGTAGTAAGTGGAGAATCGGGAAAAATATATCAGTGAAGGGCAAAAATACTAACAAGCCTAAGTATTATCCTAGCGGTGATCAGATTTACTCCAGTTTATTTACGGATGTATTAATCAGAAAAATATTAGAGAATAGGGAGTATTTATCAATCGATATGAGGACATGCTGACAATATTGAATCAGGCTTCAGTCATGGGGATACCAGTCTGTCTGGCAGAAGATTACGCTCAATGGCTAAAGCTGCGCCTACAAGAGCAAACAGGTATTCATGTAGTCACCCTCAACACGGAAATGGTGATGCGGGCAAAGGAAGACCCTAAATTAGCCAAAATCATCGAAAAGGCAGAACTAGTCCTTCCCGATGGCTCAGGGGTAGTTTTATACTGTCGCTTACATGGCACAATCCAGAAACGCTATCCAGGGATTGAACTAGCAGAATCTCTGTTACAACAAGCGGGAGAAATGAATCCCCCTGCTTCTGTCTTTTTTTACGGTGGAAATCCAGGGATTGCGGAAAAAGCAGCCCAAGCTTGGCGCGATAAATACAGTCAACAAAGCCCAGACAAAGCTACTGTCAGTATTTCCACTGCCCACGGCTACCTTTCCCCAACGGAAACAGAAGATTTACTCCAAACCCTCAAGGAACAGCAGCCAAATATTATTTTTGTTGCTCTTGGCGTTCCCCGTCAGGAATTTTGGATTGCCAAACATCGTCATCTTTGCCCCAATTCTATTTGGGTGGGGGTCGGGGGAAGTTTCGATATTTGGTCAGGGGTTAAGTCACGCGCCCCAAATTGGATGTGTAAATATTACCTTGAGTGGTTGTATCGACTCTACCAAGAACCTTGGCGGTGGCGAAGGATGTTGATTTTGCCTCGGTTTGCGTTGCGGGCTTTACTCGGTCAGTAACACAAAGTGATCTCATGCTCTTGGTTAATAGCAGGGATTTTTTTGCAATTTCGTTAAACTAGAAATTACTAGCTTCCTCCAAACCCCTATGAAGAGACATTCCTTGATGAAAGTACAAAACCAACATCAAACAACCAAAAAGAAAACCACTGCATCTAGCTTGTGGAGATTCGTCTTCAGTTTAATGCTTGTTCCAACCCTATTAACTGCACCAGTCCTTGCTCAAGAAAAAGAAGAAGGTCTTAGCTATGGTGAGTTACTTGAAAAAATAGAATTAGGGGAAGTCACTAGCCTACAAATTGACCCTATTAACCAACGGGCAGAGGTTAGCTTAGTGGGAGAACCTGCTGATGCCGAACCACAGCAAGTAAAGCTATTGGCAGAAAATCCTGAGCTAATTGAAGCAGCCAGGCTGAACCAAGTTGAACTTAATGCGGAATCTTCAGCGGATAATGCTGCGGTAGTAGGAGTTGTGGCTAACTTGCTGCTACTGTTCGTTCTCATCGGTGGATTAATTATGATTATGCGTCGTTCTGCTGCATCTTCTGGTCAAGCCTTTAACTTTGGCAAATCTCGCGCTCGCTTTCACATGGAAGCGAAAACAGGTGTTACCTTTGAGAATGTTGCTGGAATTGATGAGGCGAAAGAAGAACTACAGGAAGTTGTCACCTTCCTCAAGGAAACCGATAAATTTACCACATTAGGGGCAAGAATTCCGAAAGGGGTACTGCTTGTGGGCGCACCTGGTACAGGAAAAACTTTATTAGCAAAGGCAGTTGCAGGGGAAGCTGGCGTTCCCTTTTTCAGTATCTCTGGTTCAGAGTTTGTGGAAATGTTTGTCGGTGTAGGGGCTTCTCGTGTTCGAGACTTATTTAAAAAGGCGAAAGAGAATGCCCCCTGCTTAGTTTTTATTGATGAAATTGATGCAGTTGGTCGCCAGCGTGGAACAGGGATTGGGGGCGGAAATGATGAACGGGAGCAAACTCTCAATCAACTTTTGACGGAAATGGATGGGTTTGAGGGGAATACAGGAATTATTATTATTGCAGCTACTAACCGTCCTGATGTTCTCGATATAGCTCTATTACGCCCAGGACGTTTTGACCGTCAGGTAACTGTGAGTTTACCAAGTAACAAGGGACGCTTAGGTATTTTGGATGTACATTCTCGTAATAAAAAGCTCTCCTCTGATGTTTCCCTGGCAGATGTCGCTAGAAAGACTCCTGGTTTATCTGGGGCAGATTTAGCAAATGTTTTAAATGAAGCAGCCATTCTTACGGCTAGACGGCACAAAGAGGAGATTACCGCCCTCGAAATAGATGATGCTATTGACCGCGTTACTATTGGCATGAGCTTAAATCCGCTCTTGGATGGTAAGAAAAAACGCCTGATTGCCTATCATGAGGTCGGACACGCTCTGTTAATGACGCTTTTGAAAAATTCTGACCCTCTGAACAAGGTAACGATTATTCCCCGTTCTGGCGGGGTTGGCGGTTTTGCTCAACAGCAGTTCGATGAGGAATTACTAGATAGTGGTTTGTTTAGTCGTTCTTGGTTGTTAGACCGTCTAACGATTACTTTGGGTGGAAGGGCTTCGGAGGAGGAGGTCTTTGGGGATGCAGAGGTGACGATAGGGGCGAGTAATGACCTCCAAGTGGTGGCAAACCTGGCACGGGAGATGGTGACACGCTACGGGATGTCTAAGCTAGGACTAGTTGCTTTTGAGAGTCAGGAGAATGAGCCTTTTGTGGGCAGTGGTGATTGGCAAAAGGGTAAGGACTATTCGGAGGAGATAGCAACGGAAATTGACCATCAGGTTCGGGATTTGGCGAAGGAGGCTTACAAAAAAGCCCGTGAAATGATTCGCGCACATCGTCCTTTGATGGACTATTTGGTGGAGACTTTGTTGGATATGGAAACAATTGAAGGGAAGGAGTTCCGTAAGATTGTCGCCCAATATACGGAGTTGCCAGAGAAGCAGTTGGTGGTTATTAATTAGGATTTCCGTTGTTGTAGCTGACGATAAACCTCTTTGATATCCACGTCGTGATGAGCCATCGCAACGAGGACATGATAAAACAAGTCTGCTACTTCTGAAGCAATTTCTGTTGGGTTATTATCTTTACAAGCCATGACTACTTCAACGGATTCCTCACCAATTTTCTTGAGGATTTTGTTGTCTCCTCCTTGGAATAGGCTGCAAGTATATGAGCCTTCCTTGGGGTTGAGGGCGCGATCGCGCACGACATGATAGAGTTCCGAAAGAGTGTCTATCATCGGGGCAATTTTTTGACCCTCGACTTGATGGAAGCAGCTTCTTTCTCCAGTATGGCAAGCAATATCACCGATTTGTTCTACAGTTATTAGGAGGGCATCACTATCACAGTCATAGCGAACCGACTTCACTTTCTGGAGATGTCCAGAAGTCTCTCCTTTATGCCACAATTCTTGGCGTGAACGACTCCAAAACCAAGTTTCTTGGGTTTCTAAAGTTCTTTGCAGAGACTCTTTAGACATCCAAGCCATCATCAAGACCATACCATCAAGATAATCTTGGACAATAGCAGGGACTAAACCCTGTTCGTTATAGCGGATTTCTTCTAGGGGAATTGCTTTTGGGGTTACACTCATCTAATCGCGATCGTAGATAATATCTCTGTTAAAGATATCATGATTTTGTTGAAAAGTTAGAAACCTCATCCCTTCAGAATGAAGAGAAATCTCTCAATTAAGATAAACTCTTGATTAGCTTACCGTGGGCATTGTCCACCTAAAAAAGATTAATTCCCTCTAAAATAAACTTTTGAGGACTCAGTTTAAGGAGAATATTTTGACTAACGCGACTTCCACATCTTTTAACACCGATAAATCAGAAGAAATTTTTGCTGCTGCTCAGAAACTCATGCCAGGAGGCGTAAGTTCCCCCGTGCGAGCTTTTAAATCTGTCGGAGGGCAGCCCATCGTCTTTGACCGCGTTAAAGGCGCGTACATCTGGGACGTAGATGAAAATCAATACATTGACTATGTAGGAACTTGGGGTCCTGCTATTTGTGGTCACGCCCACCCAGATGTAATTAATGCCCTCCATGATGTTTTGGAAAAAGGTACAAGTTTCGGTGCGCCTTGCTACCTAGAAAATGTCCTTGCGGAAATGGTAATTGATGCCGTTCCGAGTATCGAAATGGTACGCTTTGTTAACTCAGGGACAGAAGCCTGTATGTCAGTTCTGCGCTTAATGAGAGCCTTTACAGGGCGAGATAAAATTATCAAATTTGAAGGCTGCTATCACGGACACGCAGATATGTTTTTGGTCAAAGCTGGTTCAGGAGTTGCGACCCTGGGCTTACCTGACTCTCCTGGTGTTCCTAAAACTTCTACGGCGGATACTCTCACTGCGCCTTACAACGATTTAGAAGCAGTCAAAGCCCTTTTTGCCGAAAATCCTGACCAAATCGCTGGAATTATTCTTGAACCTGTTGTCGGGAACGCTGGATTCATTACCCCTGATGCAGGTTTCTTAGAAGGGTTGCGCTTAATTGCCACAGAACACTCTGCCTTACTTGTTTTTGATGAAGTCATGACTGGCTTCCGTATTTCCTATGGTGGGGCGCAGGAAAAATTTGGTGTTACCCCTGACCTCACCACATTAGGGAAGGTAATTGGGGGAGGCTTACCCGTTGGGGCTTATGGAGGGCGTAAAGATATTATGGCAATGGTCGCCCCTAGTGGTCCGATGTACCAAGCTGGAACTTTATCAGGAAACCCCCTCGCTATGACCGCAGGGATTAAAACCTTGGAATTATTGCAAAAACCTGGAAGTTACGAACAGCTTGACCAGATTACAGGGCAATTGATTGAAGGTTTACTAAGTGCAGCGAGGGAAACAGGTCATAGTGCTGTTGGAGGACATATTAGTGCCATGTTTGGCATGTTCTTCACAGAAAACCCTGTTCATAGCTATGAAGATGCTAAGAAAGCGGATGCAGCTAAATTCGCTCGTTTCCATCGTGGTATGTTGGAGCGAGGAGTCTATCTTGCCCCTTCTCAGTTTGAGGCTGGTTTCACTTCCTTGGCGCATACTCCTGAAGATATTGCCCAAACGCTGAAAGTTGCTCGTGAGGTGATGGCAGGATTTTAACTGGCGTGGGGTTTCTCCAAACTCTGAAGCTTGTATAGACTGGCATAAAGCCCATCTTCTGCTAACAAAGCGTCATGAGAACCTGACTCAACTAAACGTCCCTGCTTAAGGACAAAAATGCGGTCCACATCACGGATAGTAGAGAGACGGTGAGCAATAACAATTGCTGTACGGTCTTCGAGTAAACGGTCTAAAGCTTCTTGAATCAGGGCTTCTGTCCCTACATCTAGACTTGCTGTGGCTTCATCGAGTACCAAAATATGGGGGTCACGAATGGCGACTCTTGCAAAAGCGAGAAGTTGTTTTTGTCCTCCTGAGAGATTTGTGCCTCTTTCCCGCAGTTCTGTATTGTAACCATCGGGAAGGTCAGTAATAAACTTATCAATATTGGTAAGTCGGGCAGATTCTTCCACTTTTTCAAGAGGATAGTCTTCCCCTAAAGTGATATTACGTTTAACATCCCCGGCAAAGAGGAAACTCTCTTGGAGAATTACTCCGATATGACGGCGTAATTCTTCTTGGCGGAGGTCACGAATATCAACACCGTCAACGAGAATACGCCCTTTTGTGGGTTCGTAGAGACGACAGAGGAGGCGAATAATTGAACTTTTTCCTGCCCCTGTGGGACCGACGAGGGCAATCTTTTCCCCTGGCTGAATGACAAAGTTTAAGTTTTGGATAACATAGTCGTCATCTTTATAAGCAAACCAAACATCTTCAAAGCGAATCTCTCCTGTGCGAGTTTGGCTAATGGTGCTGAGGTTGTGTTGTTCGGGGTCTTCAATATCAATAGGTTCACTCATTAACTCACTAATGCGTTCAATGGCGGTAAAGCCTGATTGGAGAAGGGTGAACTTTTCTGCAAAGCGTCGTAGGGGGTCAAAGATACGCTGGGAATAGAGGATGAACGCAGCAAGAGTTCCGAAGGTGAGAGTCCCTTGTAGGGCGAGGATACCCCCTAACCATAAAACTCCTCCAATGGCGAATAAACCAATCCATTCTAAAGTTGCAGAAACGGCGGAGTCATGAAAGATAGTTTTATCAACTTCTTTGAGGTAACGTTCATTAATACTGCGGAACATTTTTGAGTTGAAACGTTCGCGACGAAATAGTTGCACAATATTAATTCCTGCAACATTTTCCTGCAACATGGAGTTGAGATTAGATAGTTCTACTCTTGATTTGTAATTTGCTTTGCGATATTGCTGTTGAAAGTAAATAATAATCCCCGTCACGGGAATAAATAGCAAGACTAGCATCAAGGCGAGTTGCCAATCGAGGAGAAAGACTGTAATAAGTAGGACAACAATATAAACGAAATCGCTGACAATTCCCACTGCGCCAGTTGCAAAAACATCTCCTAATGCTTCTACATCACTGGTTAGTCGCGTAATTAAACGTCCCACAGTGGTACGGTCAAAGAAACTAGCGGATAAAGAGGTAACGTGATGAAATAAATCATCCCGAATGCCAGCGGTAATTTCTTGTCCTACTTTTTGCACATAATATCCTTGTAAGGAGACAAAAACTAGTCGAATTAGGATGGTTACTAACAACAGAACGATGAGAATATTTAAGCTGTAAGTTAGAGGCGCATCTTCTAAGAAAAACCAAACTGACTCTTGTCGTACGACAGAAATCGCTTGTCCGATAATTAGGGGTTGTACTGCTCCAGCAATGGAGAGGGGGAGGAGTAAAATAAGGGAAACGATGAGTAAGGGTTTATTCCGTTTCGCGTAGGGTGCTAGACGTAGAAATAAACGCCAATCGTTTTCTTGGGGTCGTTCTTTGTGGCTGGATAAACCCGAGGAAGCAGTCATTAAGATATTTATGAAAGAATAATATGGTTATTCCACTGTAACAAAAATTAATCTTGCGCACTTCGTACTAAAATCACTGTCCCTTCTACCCCTCGTGTAATCATTTCAGGAATATTGCCATGAATCGCTTGTTGTAGTAGTCCTTCTCGACTTGCACCAATCATGATAAAGTTACACTTTTCTTGTTGAACAAGGGCAATAATTGCTCCTGCAACGGAGTCAGAACGCAGGGGTGCAGTAATAACTTGCAGTTGCGGATTTGCTCGTAACTTCTTGGCTGTTTCCTCTAGGTTACTAAAATCTGCATCATGATTATGAGGTGAATGGACTTGACATAACCACAGTCGCGAGGGCGTTAACTTGGAAGTTTCTTTGGTGAGGGCGGGTAATAATTCTAAAGCTCTTTTGGCGTTAGGTCCGCCTGCAACAGGTATTAGCCAGCTAGTGCGAGGGTGATTATCTCCCCAAGCAAACTGTTCTCCGAACTTAACTACAACTACATCACAGGGAGCTTGGCGAATCACTGTATCTACCACCCCTCCAAAAATACGCCCTGGGGTAGAGGTGTCTCCTTTCCATCCCATTAGTATTAGGTCAACCTGTTCTTCGGTGATGGTTTCGAGGATAGCTTGGGCTGGGTCATGGGAGACACGAATTTGGGTATGAACGCCAACTTCGGCTGCTTGTCCCATTCTTTCTGCTTTACGGAGCAGACGACGCTGTTTAACGGTTCTGACATGGGCGTGATTGGGGGAGGTGTGGCGAGGGATATTAATTACTTGGAGACACTGAAGGTCATATTCATAATATTGCGCGATCGCGATCGCCATTTGCAAGAGTTTTTCCACATTATCAGGATTCGCAATCGGCAGTAAAATTCTCCCCTTCCCTAACCCAGGACTACGAGTAACATAGACCACATAGGAAGATTCTGGTCTCGCTGCTATTTGGGGGGTTTTCCCACTCAACAAATCTGCTTCTGTGCGAATGATATCCCCCCTCGTAATTAGTCCCATCAATCGTCCGCCTCGCATTACTGGCAAATGAGAGAGATGGTAGCGGTCGAGAAGATAGAGAATATGACTTAAGCTGGTATCTGGTTTCGCTGTCACAGGTTTGGGAGTCATGATTTCTGTTACCTTTTCTATCCCAGGGGTCGCCTTCACCTTTGCCATATCTCTTTGAGTGAGAATGCCCACTAATTTCCCCGCTTCGACAATCGGAAAACCGCGAAAATTGGAATTAGAAAAAGCTTCTCGCGCTTCGTCTATAGTAATTTGACTCGATAAAGTTTCCACCTTGCGCTGCATGACATCTTGCGCCTTCACAGTTTCCAGTAAGCGACTACCACTACCTTCTTCTTTGAGATTAATATGATTAAACTCTAAAAGATGTTGATAAATTGACCCTTTTTGCACCCATTCCCCAATCCCATAAGCAGTCGCACAAGCAATCATTAACGGTAGAACTAGGTCAAAATCTGCCGTAATTTCAAAGATAATGATAATAGCAGTTACGGGAACGCGCACCACCCCCGTAAAAAATGCTCCCATCCCCACTAAGGCGTAGGTATTAACTGAACCGTAACCCAACAACGCCATTTCCCCTGTTCCGACCAGAAAGCCTAAAGCTGAACCCAAAACTAGGGCTGGGGCAAATAACCCCCCAGGCGCACCAGAACCATAGGCGAGTAAAGTTAAACAGAAATGAGCCACAAAAACCAGTGCTGTTACTTGCCAACTTAGTTCCCCTGTAATCAAAAAGTCTCGTAGTCCCGCATTATCCCGAAAAAATGGTGGCAAAAAGGCAACAATTATCCCAGAAATCAGTCCTGCTAAACCCACTCGCACTGACATCGGTAATTGCAATTTACGATTAAATTCCAGGGAAAATAAGATGCCCTTATTAAAAATTCCGCCTAGTAATCCAGCGAATATTCCCAGTAATAAAAAAACTGGAATCTCAATCGTAGAGAAGCTTGTCGCTAAATCTGCATCCAAAATCATTTCAGGATTATCCACATCAGGTAAACCTAAAACCCGTGAGACAATCGCCCCCGTAAAAGAGGCAAGAATTGCAGTTTCTAAAGTTAAATTAGAAACATCTCGCATCAACTCCTCGATAACAAACATTACCCCAGCAATGGGGGTATCAAACCCCGCAGCCAGACCAGCAGCAGCCCCCGCAGCAATCATCCGCCGTCTATGTTCTGGGGCTGTCGGAAGCCATTGACTAAATGCCCCTGCTAAAGCTGCCCCAATATGCACCGTTGGACCTCTGCGCCCTAAAGTCAGTCCTGCCCCCAAAACCATAATTGTCCCAATTAATTTCACCACTGCTACCCTTAAGGAGAGGGGAAGGGGATGTTGTGCTAATACGGCTTTAATTTGGGGTATTCCTCCCCCCATAGCAGCGGGGGAAAAACGTTCGACACCCCACCCAGCAAGTAAGCCGAAAAAGAGTCCAAACAGGGGTAAGGCAAGGGGCGCACCAAGGGAGTTGGCGAATTGTAGGCGCAACAATCCTAAATAATTAATACCTTCCTTAAGAAGTAAGGCTGCTAAAGCGGAAACAACCCCAATCAGACAAGCTTCTAAAAGTGCGTAGCGAGTTTCTACCGAACGGCGAACCCATTGCTGGGGATCAACTAAATGACGCAAACGTTTGAGTAAGGTCATTACCTAAACAGCTTCAGTAATAGCAATTTTCTATTAAGATTAAGTTCTAATATAGCGATATTGTAGGTAGAATACTCGATTAGATACTCTTTTTCAAGGAAGGACTCGGTATTTTGGCACAGGCATCATTTTGGAGGAAACAATTAAATACAATGTTATCTCCGTCTTCCCGTCGTTATAAAACCCGCCCATTGCGGTCTGTGAATCGCTCTGGCTTAGGTTCTCTTCTTCTTTTGCTATTGGGGCTAGTTTTGGTGTTTACGATGCTGTTATGGCACTGGCAGCTACTTCTGGCAACTATTACAGGTATCGGGGTGATGACACTCCTCTATTTTGCCCAAGAATGGGATTGGCAACATAAGTGGCGCAGTTGGCAACGTTTTTTAAAGGGTTTTAATCGCCAGTTATTAGTCGCTGTTGGGGGCGGAGGCTTTGCTGCAACGGGGATTTATCTAGCGACAGCAATTTGGTCAGATTCAGAAAGTCCTGGAATCGCGATCGCGACAATTTTGCAAGGATGTGTTACATTTCTCACTCTCACCCTAGTCCTCTTCCAAGTCGGTAATCGTCCCGAAAGAAGCGAAGGGAATCTCGAACAACAATTACAGTCTTTAACCCATAATGAACCTTTACAACGGTTAATGGCAGTCCGTCAACTAACGCGCTGGGCAAGTCGTAGGGGTCTTAGTTCAACCCATCGTCAGCAAATTGTTGAATATTTTCGCCTGATGTTAACCCAAGAAAAGGAAACCATCATTCAAGATGCGCTTTGGGAAAGTTTACAAACTATTGACAAAATCCAATTAATCCCTCAACCTCGTCCTTCCCAACCTTTGCAAGTTCCTCATCTTCAGTCTTATCGGAAGTCTAGTAAAGTTGAGAGTATCAAAGAACAGATCTGAGTTTCTTTAGAGATTATTCGATATTGAGGTACTGTCAGCACCACTAGTTTGTCGTTATCCAAAGCGAGATAAGCTTTGGTTTAGCACACTTATCGCGCCTTAAATAACTTCCTCTGCTAACAGTTTTCCCTCTACCCTTTCATACTCATCTTCAAGCAACCAAGTATGCGCATCATCATAATTTGAACTGGTGAAGATAGACTTATATTGCTGAAATGGATCGTAAATAGAACAAATTCCTTGTCGATTCTTAACTAACATCAGAATGCGAGGTGGAAAAACAATTGGATCAACCCAAAGTTCTAGAAACTCCCAATCATTTACTTGTTTTACGAGGTCGAGTTCGTGGGATAACATGATAAGTATCCGTTGAAGATTTTTATTTTTTCAGAGAGTTTACTGGTTTATTTGTAAACCTTAGTAGGAATTTGAAGATACTCATCTGGTTCTTCACTTTGTTGTTGAATAGCAAAGAAATGATGCTCAATTTCTTTTAAAACTACTGCATCATAATAAATCATGCCACAATCTGCACAAATTTCCACAGGAGTATTAGGAACTAAGAGATATTTCCCCTGATGACTATACAGATAATCAATTCTACGTTGTTCAGTATTACTACTACCACAGAAGTTACAATGGATTTCTTGCATAAGTTTATCCTCTTTTTGCTAAGGGGTACGCTACCCTACTGAATAGCGCACCCAAACTAGCTAAAATTCCCCTTTTAAAGCAGCATTACAACGTTCGCAAATAGTTGGATCTTCTGAAAAAGCACCAACTTCTGTAGAATAATTCCAACAGCGATCGCATTTCCCCCCTTCTGCTTTCACAATCCCAATCGTAAGAGTACCAGACTGGGTTTTGTACTCTGCTTTCTCAATAGCTTCAGGAGAATCTAAGATCTCAACTTGGGATGCTAAAAATAGATAACGTAACGCATCAACTCTTTGTTCTCCCAAACTCTCGCTAGGGTTCAACTGATTGAGTTGCTGACGTAACTCTTGATCCGAAGTATGCAACAATACCTTTGCTTCCATAGATGAACCAATCATTTTCTTATTTCGTGCCAATTCCATCACCTTGTTAACCTCAGTACGGATTTGGCGTAATTCTGCCCAAGAAGCTGCCAGTTTTGGCTTTTCCCACTCAGAACTTGTTTTTACCCAACCAGCCTCAAAGACGGACTTGCTAGGTGTTTCATAGGGAATAGATTGCCAGATATCCTCCGCCATATGGCATAGTACAGGGGCGATAGATTTTGCTAGGTTTTCCACAACAACAGCTAAGACAGTTTGACAACTACGCCGACGTTGAGAGTCCGTTGCCGAAATATAGAGGCGGTCTTTGGCAATATCAAGATAAAAGCTAGATAAATCAATTACACAGAAATTTTGTACATTTTGGAAGAAACGGAAGAATTGATAACTTTCAAACGCATCGGTTACTTCTGCAAATACCTCGGTAATGCGGTGTAGCATATATTGGTCTAACTCTGGTAATTCTTCATAGGGAACACTATCTTTTGCAGGATCAAAATCATGCAAGTTACCTAATAAGAATCTTGATGTATTGCGAATTTTGCGATATACATCAGAGAGTTGTTTAATAATATTTTGACCAATGGGAACATCTGAAGAATAATCAACAGAAGATACCCACAAACGCAAAACATCTGCACCATAGGGAGGTTCTTGTTTCTGGTTATTCCCTCCTTCAATAATGATCATCGGGTCGATAACATTACCCACAGATTTACTCATTTTGTGTCCCTTTTCATCTAGGGCGAAACCATGAGTTAAAACTGTTTTATAAGGGGCAATGCCATTAACTGCTACGCTGGTCAGTAAGCTAGACTGAAACCAACCTCGATGTTGGTCAGACCCTTCTAAATACATATCCGCTGGATAGTTCAACTCATCCCGTTGTTTAGCGACCGCAGCCCAGGATGAACCAGAATCAAACCAGACATCCATCGTATCTGTACCTTGACGATAGGTGCGCCCATTATTGCGATAGGCTTCTGGTAATAACTCTTCAACGGATAATTCCCACCACGCATCAGACCCTTTTTCGGCAAAAATGCTTTGAATATGGGCAATAGTTTCTGCTGTCAGTAGGGGTTCATTTGTTTCTTCATCATAGAAAACAGGAATGGGAAGCCCCCAGTTACGTTGACGGGAAATGCACCAATCAGAACGGTCTGCGACCATTGGGGTAATGCGGTTTCGTCCTTGAGGGGGAATCCACTCTACCTCGGAAATAGCTTTTAGGGAAGCATCACGGAATCCTGCAACAGATGCAAACCATTGTTCAGTAGCGCGAAAAATAGTCGGTTTCTTTGTACGCCAATCGTAGGGATATTTGTGGGCATATTCTTCTTCTTTTAGCAACGTTCCCGTATTAGTCAAGGCGGTAATAATTGCTTCATTCGCATCCTTGAGGACATTTAAACCCTCAAATTCTCCTGCTTCAGCAGTGAAGTTTCCTTTATCATCCACAGGGGAAAGAATAGGTAAACCGTATTTTTGACCAACAATATAATCTTCTTGACCATGACCTGGGGCAGTATGCACTAAGCCTGTACCAGATTCAGTGGTAATATAATCTCCACCGATAACAACAGGGCTTTCTCGGTCATAGAGGGGATGTTTATAAGTGCAACCTTCTAGGGTTTGTCCTGGGAAAGTGGCTTTAATGGTTAGTTCTTTGCCGAATTTTTCTGCTAAGGTTTCTACTAAATCTGCTGCAACAATGAGATATTTAGGAGGGGTTTCTAGTCCTACTTGTACTACGGCATAATTTAGGTCAGGATTAACTGCAATAGCTAAGTTACCTGGAATTGTCCAGGGGGTAGTTGTCCAAATTCCAACGCCTAAATCAGGTAGGAAGGATTCTAATAACTCTTTTGCTGTGGGGGATAGTTTAGTAACCCGAAAGGCAACATAGATACTACGGGAGGTATGCCCTTCGGGATATTCTAATTCTGCTTCAGCTAAGGCGGTACGAGAACTAGGACTCCAATGTACAGGTTTTAAGCCTCTGTAAATATAACCCTTGAGTGCCATTTCGCCAAAAACACCAATCTGGGCTGCTTCGTATTCTGGATTGAGAGTTAGATAGGGATTGTCCCAGTCTCCCCAGATGCCAAAACGCTTAAATCCTGCTTTTTGTTCTTCAACGGTAGCGAGGGCAAATTCTTTCGCCTTCTGGCGTAAAGTTAAAGGAGTGAGGTTTTGCCGTTCTTTTGACTTCATTTTCTGCAAAACTTTCAGTTCGATGGGTAAGCCATGACAGTCCCACCCAGGTACGTAGCGAACTTTGTGTCCTTGCAATAATTTATATTTATTGATGATATCTTTAAGAATTTTATTGAGGGCGTGACCCATGTGCAATGCACCGTTAGCATAGGGAGGTCCATCATGGAGGACAAAGACATCCTTGGGATTATCTTGTGACAGTTTCTCGTAAATTTGTTGGTCTGCCCAAAATTCTTGTAGTTCAGGTTCACGCTGAATGGAGTTTGCCCGCATACTAAAGCTAGTCTGGGGCAAGTTTACGGTATCTTTATAACTTTTAGCTTCTGTCACAGTCAAAATCCTACAGGTAACGGTGCAATCATCTTTTCAATGATATCGCGTTCGGTTAACTGGTAGTGTAGTAAGTATTGCGCGATCGCGATCAAAAAGACTAATGGTAAAACTGGTTTGGATACCAGCATTTTTCCTGAGAATGCCCTCTTTTCCCGATATCAAGTTCTAGATTTCGGGCGTTGCTGAACTAGGGGCTGAATCTTGGAGGGACAGGGACATCCCAGAACTTAAGATAATGAATCAATAATCGAATCGAATGTTTCAACATCTCAATCGATTTGGAGTAACACAAGGTCTTGCGATGTAGTCGCGCTAAGTAATGCGGAAATCGGGTATTTTCCCCTTGAAGCTGAGATAATAAGCTGATTTAGCAATTCAAAGCAGACAGAAATAGTAGATAGCCCCCGAGGATATTGATTTGACAACAGTAGCAGAAATTAAAAACGTCATCGCGCTTTACGCCCAAGCCCCAATCCTTTGGATGGATACGGAAGTTGCAGATTACAAAACAAAGCAACCACGACTCTCCCTCATTCAAATTTCTAGCCACTCTACCGATTTGACAGGGGAGAAAGTTACTGTTTTAGATGTTCTTGATCAACCAGATTTAATCACGGAATTGATTGAGAAAATCATGCAGAATCCGCATATTGAAAAGGTATTTCATAACGCTAAATACGATCTCAACTTTTTAGGTAAGAAGAAAGCGAAGAATGTCACTTGTACTTTAGAAATGGCGCAGAATATCCCTTATTACCTGATTCCTTTACCTAACTTACAACTCAAAACCCTCGCGGAACAACTTTGCTGTTTTACCAACGTTAATAAAGAACTACAATCTAGTGATTGGGGAAAGCGACCTCTTACACCCCAACAATTAGAATACACCAAAATGGATGTGGTTTATCTTACCCAAGTTCACTTACGGCTATTGCAACTTAGCCAACAAGTTAGTCCAGATCCTCATCGGGAAGATATTACCGCCCTTACTTCAAGATATCGCCAAATTGAAGCTGAATGGAAACAATTAGATACAGAAATCAATCATCTCAAAGAACGCCTCAAGAATGCAATGCAAGTACAAAATATTCAAGAAGAATATGGCTTTAAATTATCTCAACAAAATCGCCAAACTAAAAAGGTTAGCTTTAACGAATTAGCAAAACTAGCCCAAGCTTTAAATCTAGATCTAGATTTGGATATTACCCTAACAAAAGCCTTACAAGGAAAACTAGAAACTGTATTAGATCAACTTCCGATAGAAGAAACAGAAAAGACAACTTATCAACTTCGGGTCAATCAACCTGATGAGGAAGAAGATATTCCATTTTAAAGAATCGCCGTAGGGTAAGCAAAACCCACAATTTTACTGAACATATATTTTATAATTAAAGCAAATTACGCCAAAAAGAGAGAATTTTAGAGAAAGGTGGACTTATGCAAAAAACAGTAGAAGTCTCAATGACAGAAAATAGCTGGTTGGGTATCCAGTCTATATCTAAACAAACGGGTTTAAGTATCTCAGAACTCTTGGAACAATTGGGTTCAGGAGAGTTAGTTCTTGTCAATCCTAAACAGTTAGAGGATGCGTTGGACTTACAGGAAGCCTTGTTAACACTTGCGGAAGCGGAAGCGACACAGGAAAAACCAATGGATTGGGAAGAATTTGAAACTGAGTTAGATACAGAATGACTTACTCGATTCAAGTCTTGAAGAAAATTCTGACAGATTGATCTCCTAAGCAGTCCATAATGGTAAGAAGCAGAAAATTTACATATCTTTACCATGAGAGACTTACGCCAATTCATCAAAATCCTGGAAGAAAAGGGACAGTTGCGACGCATCAAGACATTAGTTGATCCAGATTTGGAAATTGCTGAGATTTCTAACCGAATGCTAAACGCTGGTGGACCTGGATTAATTTTTGAGAATGTCAAAGGCGCGGATTTCCCTGTCGCAATTAACCTTATGGGGACAGTAGAAAGAATCTGCTGGGCGATGAATATGGAAAACCCCCTAGAGTTGGAAGGTTTAGGACGGAAGCTGGCGATGCTACAACAGCCTAAACCCCCCAAAAGTGTCTCTCAAGCGGTGGATTTTGGTAAAGTCTTATTTGATGTCTTAAAAGCTAAACCTGGACGGGATTTCTTTCCCCCTTGTCAGCAAGTGGTCGTGGAAGGGGAAGACCTAGATTTAAATAAACTTCCTTTAATTCGTCCCTATTCTGGGGACGCAGGGAAAATTATTACTCTGGGATTAGTAATTACTAAAGATGTGGAAACGGGGACTCCTAATGTGGGGGTTTATCGTCTTCAACTGCAATCTAAAAATACCATGACGGTGCATTGGTTATCGGTACGAGGTGGGGCGCGACATTTGCGGAAAGCTGCGGAACAAGGGAAGAAATTGGAAATCGCGATCGCGCTTGGAGTTGACCCTCTGATCATCATGGCAGCAGCAACCCCAATTCCAGTAGATTTATCAGAATGGCTATTTGCAGGTCTGTATAGCGGTTCTGGAGTCAAATTAGCTCAATGTAAGACCGTAGATCTCCAAGTTCCCGCAGATTCCGAATTTGTCCTTGAAGGGACGATTACCCCAGGGGAAGTATTACCCGATGGACCTTTTGGTGATCACATGGGTTATTACGGTGGTGTGGAAGATTCTCCCCTTGTGCGTTTCCATGCTATGACCCATCGCAAAGATCCAGTTTATCTTACTACCTTTAGCGGTCGTCCCCCGAAAGAAGAAGCGATGATCGCGATCGCGCTAAACCGAATTTATACCCCAATACTGCGTCAACAAGTCTCAGAAATAGTAGATTTCTTCCTCCCGATGGAAGCCCTCAGTTATAAAGCAGCGATTATCTCCATCGATAAAGCCTACCCAGGACAAGCCAGACGCGCAGCCCTCGCCTTTTGGAGTGCCTTACCCCAATTCACCTATACTAAATTTGTCATCGTTGTCGATAAAGATATCAATGTTCGTGATCCCCGTCAGGTCGTCTGGGCGATTAGTTCCAAAGTTGACCCATCCAGAGACGTTTTTATCCTTCCTGATACTCCCTTTGATACCCTCGATTTTGCCAGTGAAAAAATCGGTTTAGGAGGCAGAATGGGAATAGATGCAACGACCAAGATTCCCCCTGAAACAAATCATGAATGGGGAGAACCCTTAGAATCAGACCCCGATGTTGCAGCAATGGTAGAAAGACGTTGGGCGGAATATGGCTTAGATGAACTTAACTTAGGTGAAGTTGACCCAAATCTATTCGGTTATGATATGCCGAAGCGTTAGTCAAATATGAGGGCGTGAGAGGGTGAGGGGGTGACTAAGCTGACAAGTATTTAAATTAGTATTTTTGTCGCCTAGACCCTTTGATAGATGGAGGTCAGAACAAAAAACTAAATGAATAACAGCTTAGTCAGGTTTATAAATTCTCAATTTTTCATTCTCAATTCTCATGACATTTGACTTATAACTAACTCCTGTGGGTCAACTGCTTGCAAATCTCCATTTTTAATCGTCCAACAATAATCCGCTATCGGTAGTAAATCACTAGGATCATGAGTCACGACAATTAAAGTCCAATGTTCCTTTAACTTAGCGAGTAAATTGGCGAGTTGTTTGCGCATTGACCAATCAAGTCCAGCGGTCGGTTCATCTAACATCAATAAATTCGGTTGACGAATTAACTGAACAGCTAGGGCTAATCTTCGCTGTTGTCCACCACTTAAAGCATGAGGCGAGGTCGTGAGACTGAGATGATCTAAACCAACTTCTTGTAAAGCATCTTTTACCTGTTCCAAGCGCAATTCTGGATGACCAAACCGCAACTCCTCTAATACTGTTCCCCCACAAAAATGTCGTTCTGGGAATTGAAAAACAATCCCTCCCAACTGTTGTAAGTGAACAGGAGTAAGTTCTTGCTTTCCCCAAAATAGCTTACCTTTGGTCGGTTCAGCCAATCCTGCGATAATTTCAAGTAAGGTTGTTTTCCCTGAACCACTTGCGCCCACAATTAAGCCTAGTTTTTGCGGTTTTAGTTCTAGGTTAATTGCTTTAAGAATAGGTTGAGGGGTAGCTGGGGGATGATAAATAAGGTTTTGAAGATACAGCATTAACTACGGTAACTAGAGAACATCGTTCACTTTATATTGTGACAAAAGCCTTGGGTATAATTTTTTACTGGAACTCCTCAACTGAGGATTAGGTCAAAACAAAATAGTATTGCTCACATTCCTATTTAATTCAAAATGACAAATTCTTCGCCTATCTCCAGAGGATTAACCCTGGGTCTCTCTACTTTAGCTGTTACCCTCAGTTGTTTGATAAACCCTGTTTTAGCTGGAGATCCTTTTCGTCCCGATAATCCCAAGGATTACATTAGCGATCGCACTGAATCCGCCTTTGAAGCAATTTTCCAAGAAGGGAACTACCCCCAGGCTAAGGTTCTCCTGACCGAAGAAAGTTTAGAAAATACGATTGATCCCCTTCCCTACGCAATGATCGCTGCCCTCGCCTATATAGAAGCGGATTGGAGTACTTTCCAGACCTATGGCGGTAAAACTTTAGAGATTGCTCAACAATTAACTGCTCAAGACCCTCTGCGAGGTCATTTATATACTGCTGTCGGTCATTTCCTTGAAGGAGCTTATATCTATAAAACAGAGAGTCCTCTCGGTGCATTAACTAAACTTCAGCAAGTTTTCCGATCTCTTGATCAAGCAGGAAAAATTGACCCCAATGATCCAGAGTTGAGTTTGGTCAAAGGCTATATGGATTTGATGTTAGCGGTTAATTTACCATTCTCCAGTCCTGAAAGCGCGATCGCGCAATTTCCAGAAAATGCTGCTCCCCTTTACCTAGTAGATCGAGGTATTGCTGTAGCCTATCGAGATTTAGAGCAATATGAAAAAGCCCTAACCTCAGTCAATAAAGCTTTAGCCCTAGCTCCCGATAATCCTGAACTATATTACCTCAGAGCGCAAATCCTCTACCACAAAGGCAAAG
>JBBQDV010000001.1:0-47092 GCA_038320005.1 Cyanophyceae cyanobacterium | reverse complement strand
TAGAAATTGCGCCATTATCGCGTCGTTATCGGACTTCCGAAGCCCCAACAGCAGAAAAATTTGCCCCCGCAGCTTTAGGTATATCGGGTTTACTTCTTGTCGCCTCTGCTTTGTTCTTTCTCCCTGTGCCAGAAGTGCGCGAGGTTGATCCTAGACCACTGGAAACTAATGGAGAAGAAGTGCTTCCTGTAGATCCTCAAGGTGTCGAACCTGAGCCTTTAGAAAAGCCGATTCCAACGCAAAATAATGAGGATGATCTTGGTGCTAACCCTTTGCCTGGTGAAGGCATTGAGGCAAGTTTAGCTGCTGCCACGGAGATTAGCGATCCTACTCAAGTTAGATATTTACAGCGCGATCTTTATCGTACCCTTGATCAAGCTTGGAAAAATCGCTCTGGGGTGAATCAGACTTTACAATATAAAGTATTGGTGACTCAAGGGGGATTGATTGTAAATTATGAACCGTCTGGAACTACTGCCCAGGGACAAGTCCAAGCTACGCCTTTACCAGAATTGACTTATATTTCCGCAGAATCAGGTACTACTCAGACAAACGCGATCGCGCCCTATCGAGTCGTTTTCACCCGTCGAGGTGTGCTTCAAGTCAGCCCCTGGAATGGTTTTCAAGAAGAACCCACCCTGGGAAAGAAAATCACTGATACGGATCAAGTGCAACAATTGCAAGGAGAGTTAAGGCAAATCCTGGCGGAAAAGTGGCAAGGATTGGCTAATTCTAACCGAGAATTAGTTTATCGGGTTGCTTTGAATCGTGAAGGCGCGATCGCGGACTACGAAGCAGACAACCAAGCTGCGGTAGACTATGCAGAAGAAACACCCTTCCCCCAACTTTTGCAACCTCAAACTGCGAAAACTGGGACGGGAGAAAATGCCACAGTCATCCCCCAAGAAGCTTTAGCCCATTATCAAGTAATCTTGAAACCAACAGGTAAATTTGAGATCAGTCTTTGGGAGGATTAATTAAAAATAATTTTCCTTCTCTCTAGGGAGCGATAAATTAGAAGATATTTTTAACGTAGATTGCTAGTCGTCTTATTAAGCGAATAATGACTCATGACTGAATTGAGAAGTACCGAAACCGCGATCGCGCGACAAGCTGTGTCCCTACTAAGTCACTATGGCTTTGACCTTCGCGGTTATACTCCCAAAGAACTTGCCTCCCAATGGCTTACTGTTTATCATGAACATTGGGTGAGACTAGCGATCATCGAAGCCTTATATCTAGGTCGGTATAAGTCAATTTCAATTGAACAAATTTTGATGTTTTGGGCACGACGACAACACCCCATCTTTCACTTCAACCATGAATTTGAAAGGCTAATTTGTCGTAAACTACCTCGCCATCTCAGTAATATTTCTGCAACTACCGAAGCAGACCTTGAGTTTGAGGCGACAAACCTCAATTGGTCACTTCCTGACCCCGATTATCCCTGGGATAACCCCCTTATTCAACAACATAAATTACCACGAGAAGACCTAACTGAAGATTATGCCCCCATCTCCCTCTCAAGAGAAGAACAGTCAAACCCTCCCTCTAACCACGAATTAGCCTCAGAACCCTCAATCCATCGCTTTAATCCTCCTCCCGATGGTTCTGAATTTTATCAAAAGCTTAAAGCTGTGGCTCAACAGCAACAAACCAATCAGGAAACCGCATAGTTTCAGGTAAAAGAAAACTCTCTGGCTTTTTTTCTCCAGTTAAGCTAATTCCCCCTTTAGAACAATAGCTGGAATTTCCCTCAGTCTTTGGTATGATTCACAGTAGTTTAGAGTAGCTTACAATTGGACTTATGAATCTAGCGGAAAACACTCAAACATTGAGTTTTGTCATTCAAGATCTATGAGTAAGCCAACAATAGAAAGAATTAACTTATTAGATACTGAATATGCTGAAATTTTGTCTAATAGCACTAATTCAGAGGTAGAACTACGCCTAATTCAGATGGGCGTGCATCCCCTCAAAGCTCGTAATAAAACTAACTTTCTTACCTTAGTCCAGAAGAAGCCCCAGACTCCCCAGGAATGGCAAAATCTCATGAATGCGTGGGAAACCGCTTATGGCTATCGTCCAGAAGAAGCGGATTTAGAAATGATCTCTAAAATGGTCTGGGACAAAAGCGAATCAGCTTTCTGATTTTTGATGTTGTACTTCAACCACAGTGTGGACATTACCACGGGGATGGAAGTCCCCTTTGATTCTTACCTCTAAGGGGTCAGACGCAGCCACAAAATCATCAAGGATTTGGTTAATAGATTCTTCGTGAGAGATATAGCGATCGCGATAACTATTAATATATAATTTAATCGCCTTTAACTCCACAACCTTTTCATTTGGCACATAGGTAATATAAATCGTCGCAAAATCAGGATAGCCCGAAAACGGACACTTACAGGTAAACTCAGGTAGAGTTATCTGGACATCATATCTCCGTCCAGGGCGAGGATTTGGGAAGGTAATCAGTTCCCCTGACGCAATCTCCCGTTCACCATATTTACTTTCTTCTTTCGGTTCAACAGCCTGACTCATAAATTAATACCTATAATTCCAATAACTAATTACCATCTTCCCAATCGGGACAACTTTCTCCATCCCAACCATAGGGGTGCATTCCACATATCAACAGATTTCCACCATGGGAATAACCATGATAATTTTGACAACCAATACAAGCGGGAAATTTGTCTAAAGAAGGCTTGACTTTATCGCCCATAGATGGATCTAGATCCCCAAAATAATCAAAATCTTGATCAGCATCTAAAAATGGCTCAAACAGATCTTCCAGAAATTGATCTAAATCTTGAACCAATATTATATTAATTTCATCAGCAACCATTTCCACCACTTCCTCAACCTCTTCAAAAAATTGCTCAAGTTCAGTGGCAACAAAATCTATGGCTTCAAAAAAATCTTTTGACCAGTCTTGCATATTAATAAAAATTAGATTAGCTTATTCTTTTAAATTTCGCAATTGTTCTTGCAAAGTTTCCACCTGCTGACGTAAATTATCTACATCCTCACCTGCTTTGGAACTATCCGTTTCCGCATCATCTTCGAGAATCTCAATTTGACGAGGTTGAGAAGAAGGTTTTTCTTGGGAAACAGTCTCCTGCTTTTGGGCTTGCTGAACTAAATCATCAACAAACTTCTGCGCCTCTTCAGCCTTAATCTCTCCCCTTGCTACCAACTCATCCGCTAACTTTTGCCCTTGAATGCGTACTTCTTTGAGCCGACTACTGGCTTGTTCTCCAGCATAGGCAGCTACACCCACCCCTAGATAAAAAGCTTTCTGTACAATGTTACCAAATCCACCAGCCATACTTGTCCCTTATTTACTATCTAGACAGCATCCTATTTCTAGGATAGCAAGGAAAATTCAACTCATGATCAGCAAAGATTTGTTATCTTAATTGGTGAGAAGACTATAGATATCAAGAAATACATTGAGTTCTCAACATTTGCCCCAAACTACTGCCCATGTTCGCATTACTCAACAATCTTGGCAACAAGGACGACTAGAAGGAGAAGTTCAAGCAGCGGAATATGAGTGGCAATTTAAATGGAGATTTCGCAAAGGAACATTATCCGTGAGTCCTTCCCTCGGACGCGCCCTGATTACCGAACCTCTCAGTCGCTTTTTGGAAAGGTCAGACTATCAACTCGAACCAGGAGGAGACTACCAGTTTACCCTTCGCTCTAAGTTGTGATAATTTGGAGTAAATTAGAAAGTTATTATGCTGCAACGGGTAATCCTAAAAGGGTTTAAGTCCATTAAGGCAATAGATATTGAATTACGTTCGTTAAACATCTTAATTGGGGCAAATGGGGCAGGGAAAAGCAACTTTGTTTCCTTTTTCAAGATGCTAAATGAGATGATGGCAGGAAGATTACAACAATATATTGGAATCTCAGGGCGCGCTCAATCTCTTCTCTACTATGGTGCAAAGATAACACCACAAATAGAAGCATGTCTAGAATTTGAGGTTGAAAATGGCATAGATACCTATAATATGCGTTTATTTCATGCTGTGGGTGATACGCTCATCTTCGCCGAGGAAACACTAAGTTTTTTACAAACGGGCTATGATTCTCCAAGAATTGATTCCTTGAGTGCAGGACATCAAGAAACAAAAATTAGTGAAGTAGCCAAGAACGGAATGCCAACAGCAAAAACCTTAGATTACTTACTCCATCGTTGCCGTGTTTATCATTTCCACGATACATCGTCCACAGCGGAAGTTCGCCAGTCTTGCTATATTGGTGATAGTCGTTGGCTAATGCCTGATGCTGGCAATCTAGCTGCTTTACTGCTCAGATTTCGTGAGGAAAACAATACAGCTTATCGCCGTATTATTAGAAGTATCCGTTTAATTGCCCCATTTTTTGATGACTTTGACCTTCAGCCTGATATATCTAATCGAGTTATTTTGAACTGGAGAGAACTTGGGACAGACAGAGTGTTCGGACCACATCAACTTTCAGATGGTACTTTGCGAGCTATCTGTCTGGCAACACTACTATTACAGCCAGAAAAAGAATTGCCGGAACTTATTGTTGTCGATGAACCAGAATTAGGTCTTCATCCTTATGCCCTAAATGCTGTAGCTGCAATGTTTGGAAAGGCTTCATCTAATACACAAATTCTGATTAGCACTCAATCAAGTTCTTTCTTAGATAATTTTGAACCTGAAGATGTAATTGCAGTAGATAGAGTAGATAAAGAATCTGTATTTAAGCGACTAAATCCTATTGAACTAGAATCATGGCTTGAGGAGTATAGCTTAGGAGAAATTTGGGAGAAGAATATTGTTGCTGGGGGACCACATTAATTAATGGTACGCCTCTATTTATTTGCTGAAGGACAAACGGAGCAAACATTTGCTGATAATGTATTACAGTTACATTTGGCTCAATGGGGAATATATATTTACCCTGTATTAATTGCCCATGCTAAGAGAAAGGGTAAAATTCACCGAGGGGGTAGTGGTCGTGGTAATTATGAACCGATGAAAAACGATATTATACGTTTTCTCAAGCAGGAGAAAAGTGCTGATGTCTTTTTTACTACTATGATTGACTTATACGCAATTCACGGTAATTTTCCAGGACTGTCTGAGGCTAATAATTTAACTCTTACTCCTCAAAAGTGGGTCGAATTTCTAGAACGACGTTTTGCGGAAGATATTAACGACCCAAGATTTATTCCCTATATCCAGTTACATGAATATGAAGCATACCTTTTTGCCGACCTAAGTCATTTTAGTGAACTTTACGACAACTGCACAGAAGAAATTAAAACTCTCCAAGATATTGCAGATGAATATGAGACACCTGAATTGATTAACGATGGCGAGAATACTGCCCCTAGTAAGCGTATTATTGCTCAATTTCCTGCTTACAAAAAAGCAAAAGTTATAGAAGGCTCACAATTAGCAGAATTAATCGGTTTAAAAGTAATTCGGAGTAAATGTCCTCACTTTAATGATTGGTTATCGCGACTCGAAGGGATAGGAATAAATAGCTAATTAGTAAGAACGGACTTGAGCTTTTAGCTAATTATTAAACAGCGATTGAATCTAAAGATTGATATAACTCAATAATTCGAGCGGTTACTTCTTCAATGCTTAAATCATCCGTCACAACTTCAACCGCATCATCTGCTTTACAAAGAGGGGAGATTTTACGGGTACTATCAAGGGTATCGCGTTGTTGAATATCGGCTTCTAACTGTTCAAGGGTTACATCTTCACGATTTTTCCATTCTTCCCAACGGCGACGGGCGCGTTCTTGCACAGAAGCAGTTACAAAGACTTTTAGTTCCGCATCGGGGAAGACATGAGTGCCAATATCTCGCCCTTCTGCAATAACTCCACCTTTTTCTCCCCAATTTTGTTGTTGTTTCACTAAAGCTTGACGCACCGCAGCTTGAGCAGCAATAGCGGAAACTTGGGCGGTAACTTCGGGGGTGCGAATCGCTTCGGTCACATCTTGACCGTTAATTGTAACTTGGATGTTGCTATTAGTTGCATCTGTGGGAATTAGTTCTATTTTTGCTTGGCTGACTAATTCCGCAACTGCGGGTTCATCATTAATAGGGATACCAGCATCTAAAACTAGCCAGGTTACGGCACGATACATTGCGCCTGTATCTAAATATAGTAGCCCTAAAGCTTTGGCTATTCTTTTCGTTACGGTAGATTTTCCTGCTCCTGCGGGTCCATCAACGGCAATAATGGGCTGGCGACGATGTAAGATCATGTTATCAATTAGGCGAGTTGAGTCAATATATACGGCAATGGCTAAAAGTCCTGCTGTTTCGATAGTCTCTAGGGGGGCTAAAGTGACAGGATCAACCAAATCTATATATTGTACATTGATATCGGGGACGCTCGCTAATTCTTGCTTGAGGGTTTCTTTTAAGATACTGCTGTTATACTCACCAGTCTTGAAAAGTGCTTGGGCTTTACGGAGGCTACGGAATAAGATGACAGCTTGTTCTCGTTGTTGCGGAGTGAGATACTGGTTACGGGAACTGAGGGCAAGTCCAGAGGTGTCTCTAATAGTCGGACAGCCTTGAATGGTGACGGGAAGACAAAGGTCGGTAACTAGACGGCGAATGATGGCGAGTTGTTGAGCATCTTTTTTACCGAAATAAGCCCTAGTGGGTTGAATAATGTTAAAAAGTTTAGTAACAATAGTCGCAACTCCTTGAAAATGCCCTTGCCGATATTTGCCACAGAGAACGGAGATCATCTCACTTGGAGGAACAACTAAAGTAGTAGCAACGGAGTTACTATTTTCAGTTATGCCCATTGCGCTTGGGGTGGGGGCAAAAACCGCATTAACTCCTAATTTTTTACAGAGTTGATAATCTTGTTCTAATTGTCGTGGATAGGTGTCTAGGTCTTCTGTGACTCCAAACTGGAGAGGGTTAACGAAGATGCTGACAACAACAAGATCATTTTGCGCGATCGCGTTCTCAATTAAGCTAACATGACCTAAATGTAATGCCCCCATCGTCGGCACTAAAGCGATACTCTTTTCTAAACGCTGCGGTTCTAGATAAGAACGTATACCCGCAATGGTTTGATACAAACTCACCTTTCCCCCTCCACTTTGTCCGTTGCTTTTAAGCTATTTTCTTATTGAATTACTTCTACTTCCACGGGCGCGACCCCACTCCGCATCAGCCCAATGGCTTGTGCTGCACCTTTGGAAAGGTCAATAATACGACCTCGGGTAAAAGGACCGCGATCATTAATTCTTACTTCCACAGAGCTACCATTATTGAGATTAGTTACTCTTACCCTAGTTCCAAAGGGTAAACTCCGATGAGCTGCGGTCATGGCGTTTTGGTTAAATCTTTCTCCACTGGCACTGCGACGACCATGAAAACCTGGACCATACCAAGAGGCGACCCCTTGAATAACTCTGCGCGTTAGACTTTCTAAATCTTTCGATGCTGCTGTTACGGGTTTATCTACAACCGTTGCAGAGGCATCAGGCTGAGTTTGTTTACTGGGGGCTGCGATTGCTACCACTGGAAAACTCACTGTTGCTGTTAACAAGATTACGGTTAAACGAAGCAAAATTTTGGGTTGCATAAATCTTTGATTTAAATAATTGTAAAGTTGGATTGACTACTGTTCTACATTATGTTTTCCGATGTCTATTACAAACCCGACTACACTAACATAAAAATGCGCTGCTAAACCAGTGTTTTCTCAGAAAACCAATCTAAAGAGGTACGTGGAAAAACAGTAAATAGCTGTCAAATCGCGGTATACTTAGAGGCTGAAGCTGCAATCAGCTTCATATTTATTTACTAATAAATTTCAAATTTTTCTAAGATTTGCTGTATGGATTATCGAGAAGCAGGGGTTGATATCGAAGCGGGGCGAAATTTTGTTGATAAAATCAGTACCTCTGTAAAAAGTACCTATCGTCCTGAAGTCCTCGCTGGCTTAGGGGGCTTTAGTGGCTGTTTTGAAATTCCCTCGGGATATAAAAAACCTGTCTTAGTTTCAGGGACAGATGGGGTGGGAACAAAGCTCAAAATCGCCCAAGCCCTTAATTGTCACGACACCGTGGGGATTGATTTAGTGGCTATGTGCGTTAATGATATCCTCACATCTGGGGCAGAACCGTTATTTTTCTTAGACTATTTAGCAACAGGTAAACTCGACCCAGAACAACTAGCAGAAGTCGTTGCTGGTATCGCGCAGGGATGCAGAGAGAGTGGTTGCGCTCTTTTAGGGGGAGAAACGGCAGAAATGCCAGGATTTTACCCGTCAGGGGAATATGATATTGCTGGCTTTTGTGTGGGAATTGTGGAAAAAAGCCAACTTCTTGATGGTTCGCAAGTGGAAGTCGGGGATATCGCGATCGCGTTACCAAGTAGCGGTGTTCACAGTAACGGCTTTTCCCTCGTCCGCAAAATTGTGGAAAAAAGTGGTTTAACCTGGGATTCTTCGCCAACTTTACTAGAGGGGAAAAGTTTAGGAGAAGTCTTTCTCACTCCGACCCAAATCTATGTCCAACCCATTTTAGCTGCTTTGGGTGCAGGTATTCCGATTCATGGCATGGCACACATTACTGGAGGTGGGCTACCAGAAAATTTACCCCGTTGTCTTAATCAAAATCAGTCAGTACAAGTTGATCCTACTGCTTGGAATCTTCCCCCCGTATTTCAGTGGTTAGCGGAAGTTGGGGAAGTAAGTCCTGCTGCTATGTTTGAAACCTTTAACATGGGGATTGGTTTTGTGGTGATTGTTCCCCCGACTGCTGTTGCTGAGATCCTAAATTTGCTTGCTTCCCAACAAATTGCTGCTTATTCCTTCGGGGAAGTTGTTACAGGAAGTGGCGAAGTCCTGGGGCTAATAGCAAAATCTTAGTTAAAATTAACAATTCTACCTATTCATTCAGACTTTAATTTCCCCAACTTCTATCTTCCGATAGATTTTACTAAATTAGTTATCTAAAAGACATTTCTTTTAAATTCAGTCGTTAGAATTTAAGAGTGTATCTCGCTCTCTCGCAAATTTTAGCCAGTAAGCCAACTAATCCCACATTTATTGAATTTTGTTAATTTATGGAATCCAGTAGTCCGTCTGGTAATGCGACCGAACCTCCTCAACGTAAATGGGCAATATTCTTAGGAAGCGCGATCGCGCTTCTGACCCTAGCATTACCACCTTTCGTCATTTCCTATTATTCATCTTTTCCCAATGTCCCTGAAGCATTACCACAAAACATCTACTCAATTCCACCTCGAAATTGAGATTACTAAATAAACCATTGTAAGAGGCTTCAATAGCCTCCGATCTTTTCCTTCTTGTCAATCAAGACAATCTGACGCTGATGGGGGTCAACCCGTCCACTCTGCGCCTGCATAACCCGTCTTGCTTGCTGAGGATCAAAAGTATAAATAAATTCCTCTTGTAACTGGTTTACCTGGGCGGAAGTCTGCTGTACCTCACTTTGAACCTCTTGTAACTTTGCTTGCTGTGATAAATAGTAAGGGAGAAGATTAACTAAAGTGGTTACTGCTACAGCGGACAAAACCCCGTTTACTAAGACTTTTGCCCCGACTTCTGCGGTAACTACCCAGTGAGAAGCTTTAGACTGGCGCGGACGTAAGGGAATAACTTGTCCAGATTGCCGTTTTCTTGGAGATTCTTGATATTGAAGCGCACTCATAGAAGTAACTCTTGTTTAGCTATAGTATCTTTCTTCTACAGGCATAATATCCTGTCCTCCGATACTTTACAGCAAATTTCCCTCGATATTTATTATTTGAGGAAATTTGCTGCTAGGAAACCGCAATTAAGTAAAGATTGTGTCAAGATCAAGACAATTAAAGCTGTTTAGTTTAGCAATAGTAATCTCAAATGCAACGTCCGATTTATCTCGACTGCCATGCGACTACCCCCGTAGATGAAAGGGTACTAGAAGCAATGTTACCCTACTTTAGTGAAAGCTTTGGTAATCCTTCCAGTATTGGTCATGCTTACGGTTGGGAAGCACAAGCTGCGGTCAAACAAGCGCGGGAAATGATTGCGGATGCAATTAACGCGACTCCAGAAGAAATCGTCTTTACCAGTGGCGCGACAGAGGCGAATAACCTGGCGATTAAGGGGATAGCTGAGGCGTATTTCAGTAAAGGACGACACCTGATTACCCTGCAAACGGAACATCGGGCGGTTTTAGATCCTTGTCACTATTTGGAAACTCTGGGGTTTGAGGTCACTTTTTTACCCGTCCAAGCTGATGGCTTAGTGGATTTAGACCAACTAAAAAAAGCAATTCGTCCTGAGACAATTCTCGTCTCTGTCATGACGGCTAATAATGAGATTGGTGTTATTCAACGGATTGCTGAAATTGGCTCGATTTGTCGTGAGAGGGAAGTATTTTTTCATACGGATTCTGCTCAGGCGATTGGTAAAATTCCTTTAGATGTGGAAGAAATGCAAGTTGATTTAATGTCCCTGACAGCCCATAAGGTTTATGGTTGTAAAGGTATTGGGGCTTTATATGTGCGCCGACGCAATCCGCGAGTTCGGTTAGCCCCACAGTTACAAGGGGGGGGACAGGAGCGAAATATGCGCTCAGGAACTCTCTACACGCCTCAAATTGTCGGTTTTGCTAAAGCGGTTGAGGTGGGACTTGCTGAGATGGAGGCAGAAGCACAGAGGCAAATAGAACTGCGAGAGAGACTTTGGCAGAAATTGAGTCAGTTAGAGGGGGTGATTTTAAATGGACACCCAACGCAGCGATTACCAGGGAATCTCAATATTAGTGTCGAAGGTGTGGATGGGGCTGCTTTACTGCTAGGTTTGCAAAGGATTGTGGCGGTGTCTTCGGGTTCAGCTTGTTCTTCGGAATCAACTAAACCTTCCCATGTTCTCAAGGCGTTAGGACATGATGATTATTTGGCTTATGCTTCCATTCGCTTCGGAATTGGGCGGTTTAATACGATCGCGGAAATTGATCAGGTGGGAGAAAGCGCGATCGCGAATATCCAATCTTTACGTAAAGTCAAAGAAATGACCCAGTTTAGACCAACCTTTAATTAATTTTTGCTTATCTTCATCTAGCTCCCATCTTCCGCAAGATCTCGTTGACGAATCATACCAAAGACAGATGTATAGCCATGTAAGAAAGTTTGACCCCCAACTGGACCAATTTCCCCATTACAGAAGAACCCCCCTAAAGGTACTTTGGGAAAGTAATGATGGAACAGTCCAGAATCAAAATTAGGTTCACCATAGAGTCCTTCCCCTCGCCCTAAACAGGAAAACATCAACGCCCCAACTACCTGATCAGGTTGTCCTTTCTCTAGTAGGTAACGTTTGAGAAGAAACTCCAAATCTTCAGCAGAAGTATCCGCATCCCGTAAGTGCATTTGAATCCGCTGTCCTGGACGAACTCGATCTCCAATCGCGATCGCGCCCACCTTCGGATCAACCCCCAGCAGATTCCGAATCAGAAAATCCCCAGGTTCTAAACTAATCTTAAACTCAGTTTGGGCAATACCAATAAACAGAGAACTTTGCGCCAGAAGACGATCTTCCTCACTCAAAGTCTCCATCAACTCCCGCAACATTACCAGAGAAGAACGACCACTACTACTATCTAGTTCTGCCAACTCTAAAACAATATTGCGCTCCCCTTTGGTAATTTGTAAAGGTTTTCCAATCGGGCGACAGCCTTGAGCAACAATCGTCTCTAAAATAATATTGCCACTTAAACCCACACCAATCATCCCCTCCGAGCGCAAATGTGAGCCTAAATAACCTTCCTGATGAAAAAATAAGCCACTACTATTTCCCCTCATTCCCGTACTAGCTAACCCTCCCAACTTTTGGGATTGAGGGTAAGCAAAATCCAACCCTGCGAGGAAATCATTCATCTTCGCAAAAAAAGGTTCACCCAGTAAAATAAACTGAGGTTCCTTGTCCGCAGCAATACCAATAACCTCTTCCCAAGCTGTCGGGGAACTATCCAAATCTGGTAAATCACTAGCAAGAGTATGAAAAGCCTTGACCTCAACCCCTGGTAAACAAGCAACCGTTAAACTCAAAGCTGGGTTACTCTCTGTCTCTAAAGCCTTTTCCTCCGAAGTCATCCCCACAATACCACCACCACCACAACCGATGAGAATAGGTAAAGACAGTCGTTCTAAAATTAAAGGAACTAACCGTGGATACTCGCTCTTATAAGCAGAAGAGATAAAAATGATTCCTAAATCTGGTCTTCCTGATAAGTTCTTCTCAATCTCAACAGTCACCTCCGCTACTGCTGCTTCTAAAGAAGGGCGAGTTGAAATTGCATTAAGCCATTGCATCTGATTCTGATTAGCCATTGTGAATAAAAATTTTACTTGCGTCTGAAATCCTTATTTAGTTAATTGAAACTTAACCTATTTTTTTCTCGTCACCTTTTAGAAAGATGTAAAAACTTTCTAGAATGATTAAAATCTATCAGGGCTTTCCCGAAAAAGTCATGAAGCGTAAATTCTTCCAGTTACATAGAGCTTAATAAAACAATCAATATGACTCAACGTCAAATAGTTATAGGTGATGTACACGGTCACTACGATACCCTAATCACTCTACTCGAAAAAGTTGCCCCTAGTAAAGAAGACCAAGTTTATTTCCTTGGAGACTTAATTGACCGCGGACCGAAAAGTGCGCAAGTAGTTGATTTCGTCATGAATTCAGGTTATCCTTGCCTCCTGGGCAATCATGAACAGATGTTACTAGAAGTTTTGGGGGGAGAACGAGTTTCGGTAGAACATTTCTCGTCTTGGGCATCTCGAATTGGACGAGAAACCGTCGCAAGTTATGGACAGGGTGTGCCGAAGAAACACTTAGACTGGTTAAAGCGTTTGCCTTTGTATCTAGATTTAGGCGAATTTTGGTTAGTTCATGCAGGGGTTCATCCTCAAATCGCTTTAGAAAAGCAAACTCAAGAGCATTTTTGTTGGGTGCGCGAAGAGTTTCATTCTCTGCGAAAACCCTATTTCCCCGATAAGCTGATTATTACGGGTCACACCATTACCTTTACCCTCTCAGGCGTATTTCCAGGTCAACTTGCTCAAGGTGAAGGCTGGTTAAATATTGACACTGGGGCTTATCACCCTCTGAGTGGTTGGCTTACCGCCCTCGATCTCACCAACAAAGAAGTTTATCAAGCTAACGTCTTTAAGGGGACTACACGCCAACTACCCCTAGCAGAAGCTACGGTGAAAGTAAATCCAGCACAGATGCTCCACCGTAGTATGATGTCCCAATCCTCTTAGGACAAACCCAAAGGATTGCCCAGTTAGACTAGAGAAGAGGACTGATATTTTGACGATAAACTGCTTGATCTAAGCCTCTACCAATCTGAGCAGTGGCTGGATCAATCCCTGCTTGTAAACGCTCAACTCGGTTTTCTGGAGAAGGATGGGTACTCAAGAAATTGGGCGCGTTACTATTGCGTTGGAGTTTCTGCATAAAGCTGGCGAAGGCGGAAGGAGCATAACCAGTATTTCGCAGGGTTTTTAAGCCTTCTGTATCTGCTTCTAGCTCATCTTGACGGCTGTTAGGACGTTGCAAAGCAAGTTCAACCCCAATATTTACCGCAGCATTTTGATCTAGTCCTGCTGCGGATAAGAGACCGCTTGCTACCGCTCGTTGTCGCATTTGCTTAACTGCATGACGTTCGGTGATATGGGCAATTTCGTGGGAGATAACACTAGCGAGTTCTGCTTCATTATCTGCGGCTTTGATTAGTCCTGTGGTTACATAGTTGTAGCCCCCCATTGTCGCAAAGGCGTTGACCGCATCATCTTTCACTACTTGGAAGGTGTAAGGAATATCAGGACGATTACTATTGGGGACTAATTTTTGTCCAATTTGATCTACATAAGCATTAATTTGTCTGTTGTCGTACAAGCGAATCTGACGACTACTAATTAATCGTTGGTTAATCTGTTTACCGAGATTTACTTCTTGGCTATCCGTCATGTTTGACATTTGGATAATCTGCGCCCCTCGAAAGAGAAGCTCTAGCCAGGAAAAAGAATAGCCAGGTTGAGCAGTTCCGACCACTAAACCCAAAGCTGTGAAAAGAGAGATAAGGAAATAAATAAGACGACGCTGAGAGCGTTTTAGGGATAAAGAGATTTTTTTAAACATATTATTCAGTCTTTGATTCAGGGTATATTGAAGTTGGAGGAGGCAAAAGAAACGCCCTTTACCTTTACTAACTAAGACGGAGTTTAAACTAATATAGTTGCCATATTAGGGGTTTGACCTGACTACTTTTGTTTATTGAACCATTAGTTGTGATTAATAATCCTATCTACCTAATCCATCGAAAATGGATGCAACAGGCTTTAAGGTTGGCTCGAGAAGCTGGAGATTGTGGCGATGTACCAGTGGGTGCAGTTATCATTGACCAAGAGGGAAAGTTAATTGCTTCGGCGAGGAATAGGAAAGAACAGGACAAAGATCCCACTGCCCATGCTGAAATTTTAGCAATTCGCTCTGCTGCTCGACAATTACAAAACTGGCATTTAAACCATTGTACTCTCTACGTCACCTTAGAACCTTGTCCCATGTGTGCGGGCGCGATCGCGCAAGCGAGACTAGGTTTACTTGTCTATGGCGCAGATGACCCGAAAACAGGAGCAATTCGGACAGTGACTAATTTACCAGATAGTGACTGTTGCCATCATAATTTACCTGTGATTGCAGGTATTTTAGAATCATCTTGTCGTGAGCAATTACAGTTGTGGTTTGCCCAAAAGCGTTAATTCCCTTGACAACTGAGCAAGTGTCCCTAAAGTAGAGATAAAGGGGCTTGTAGCATCTACCGTAGAAGTAGATATCAAAGGATGAATTTTAAACTTTAACTTTTAACTAACCAATGACCGAATATAATCATTCTTCTAATAGCAACATAGATAAAAAAGAAGACAAAAAAAACAATGAAGTAGAATCTGCTACATCCTCTTGGTTAGCTAGTTTAGTATATCCTCTAGGTCGTCATCTTGTGATTCCTTTCTACTTTAGGAATATCACCGTAACAGGACAAGAAAATATTCCCCGAAACAATCCAGTCATACTTGCGCCCACTCATTGTTCTCGTTGGGATGCGTTGTTAGTTCCCTACACTACGGGTCGCTATGTTACAGGACGAGATTTACACTACATGGTCAGCATAGATGAAATAAAGGGGATACAGGGCTGGTTTGTTAAACATTTGGGGGGATTCCCCGTTAACCCTCGCCAACCTAGTCTTGGCACTTTTCGCCATAGCATTAAGTTATTATGTGCAGGTGAAATGTTAGTTATTTTCCCTGAAGGGGATATCTTTCGCGAAAGGTACGTTAAGCCTCTCAAGTCTGGGTTAGCCCGCATTGCGCTACAAGCCCAAGCACAAATTGAGGAAGATATTAAGATTGTTCCCATTAGCATCCGTTATTCCCAACTCTATCCATCCTGGGGCTGTGATGTCACTATCGGGATTAGTGAACCGATTGGTGTAAAGGACTATTACAAAAATGGGGGTAAGAAAAGTGGGGTTAAGCTGACTGAGGATTTGGAAACGGCTTTAAAGGGGATTCATGAGGATGTGACGGAAGATGATTCTGTCTCTATCGTTACTGTTTAGACTGTTTCGCTCCCTCATCGGGATTAGAATTTATATGGACTTGTTGCGCTATTAAAGCTAAAACCGCGCAGGGTGAACATCGCCTTGGTATTATCCTAAAGGTGACGATCCATTTAACAAGAAGAAAAGACTGTGAAAGCTATTACGATTCTCGGTTCAACTGGTTCTATTGGGACTCAAACCCTAGATATCGCGCGTCAATATCCTGAACAATTCCGCATTGTTGGTTTAGCAACCCGAAATAATGTATCTTTACTGATTGAGCAGATTAATGAGTTTAATCCTGAAATAGTTGCAATTTGTAACTTAGAAAAATTACCCCAATTGAAAGACGCGATCGCGTCTCTAGATAATCCTCCTATTATTGTGGCAGGAGAGGAAGGAGTAGAAGAAGTTGCTGCTTATGGTGATGCAGAAAGTGTTGTAACGGGAATTGTGGGCTGTGCAGGTTTATTACCAACGATAGCAGCGATTAAGGCAGGTAAAGATATTGCTTTGGCTAATAAGGAAACTCTGATTGCTGGCGCACCTGTGGTTTTACCTTTAGTAGAAAAACATCAAGTTAAGTTACTTCCTGCTGATTCGGAACACTCGGCGATTTTTCAGTGTCTTCAAGGTGTACCAGAAGGCGGTTTAAAAAGGATTATTCTGACAGCTTCGGGGGGTTCTTTTCGAGATTTACCTGTGGAGAAGTTAGCAGGGGTAACGGTACAAGACGCTCTCAAGCATCCAAATTGGTCAATGGGTCAAAAGATAACTATTGATTCCGCTACTCTGATGAATAAGGGTCTGGAGGTGATTGAGGCGCATTATTTGTTTGGGGTGGACTATGACCATATTGATATTGTTATTCATCCTCAAAGTATTATCCACTCTTTAATTGAATTACAAGATACTTCGGTGTTGGCTCAATTGGGTTGGGCGGATATGCGCTTACCCCTTCTCTATGCGTTATCTTATCCTGAGAGGCTGCCTACGGATTGGGAACAGTTAGATTTAGTCAAGGCTGGGAGTTTAACTTTTAGAGAACCAGACCATGCTAAGTATCCTTGTATGCAATTAGCTTATGCTGCGGGACGGGCGGGTGGTTCTATGCCTGCGGTCTTAAATGCTGCGAATGAACAAGCGGTGGCTCTATTTTTAGAAGAGAAGATTCAGTTTATTGATATTCCTAGAGTAATTGAAAAGGTTTGCGATCGCTATCATGGCAAAAATCAAGCTCATCCTAGTTTAGAGGAGATTATTTCCGCGGATATTTGGGCAAGACAAGCAGTGCTAGAAGTTAAATGAATTTACAATTAAGGTGGGTGGCGTAGAGAAGCATATCTTGATACTTGTCATCGGTGAGGGTATAAGCTCCAAATCTTTCTAGATGGGGGTTTTGCATTTGGGCATCAAAGAGAAAGAAGTTGCGCGACTTTAAATGTTCAACTAACTTTACCATAGCAACTTTAGAGCCTTCAGGAATGTTAAAAAACATCGATTCTCCCCAAAATGCGCCCCCGTAGGTAATACCGAGAATCCCTCCAGCTAGTTCATCCCCCTGCCAAGTTTCAAAGCTATGGGCAAATCCAGCTTTATTTAAGTTTAGGTAAACTTCTTGCAGTTCTGGGGAAATCCAAGTAGATTCGCGGTTAGCACAACCTGCGCACACTGCCTCGAAATCGCGGTTAATGGCAACTTGGAAGCGTTCTTGGTTCAAACTTCGTTTTAAGGATTTTGGATAGCGGAATCGCTCATCTAGGGGGATTATGGCTCGTTCCTGACTACTATACCAACCTAGTTCTCCTTTTTCATCTGCCATGAGAAAATAGCCTTGGAGGTATCCCTGCATGATAATTCCAGTTTGAATCTTATCCATGATGCTAATGAAATTAACAATTAAAAAGCAATACTATTGTTGTTAAAATGAGCATTATCGCTCTTGATATAACAGGGATAGAAAGATGGCTGAACCAATTGCACCAATTACTTTACCTCCCATCCAAGAACCCCAACAGGAGAAGGAATGGTTACGACAGTCTCTACAACAGTGGCTAAATGAGGAGTTTATTCCTGAAGCCGTTAACCAGGAGATAGCCCAACGTGCAGCCCAAATCTTTCTTCGCCAACGTTTGGAGGGAGAAAATGATTTGGGAGCGTTGGTTATTGCTATTGTGACTGAAATGCAAGCGTTCGATTTTAGCGCAAGTTTTTATAGTGAGTTCGCGATCGCGAATGCCGTTAGTGATCTAATCTTAGATAGTTTGGGCATTGATCGCTGTTGTGGACAAACCTAATCTACCAACTTGACTTAACAACTCCAGGAAGTAGCCCTTTGTGCGCCCACTCTCGTAAGACATGGCGAGATAAGCCAAAATCACGGTAGTAGCCTCTAGAACGTCCAGTCACCCAACAACGATTGCGTCCTCTGGTTGGTGCGCTATCACGGGGTAGCTGTTGAATCTGACGGTGGATTACCAGTCTTTCCCGTTGATTTTTTGCGGTTCTGAATTGTTCTAGTAATTCATTACGTTGATCAGCATACTTTTCGACCGTACGTTGACGTTTCTTTTCCCGCTCAATCATATTTTTCTTTGCCATAAATAGTCTCCTATAGATAATCGTGTTTTGATTTTAACAAACAGGGCAAACATTTAACGGAAATGTCCAAACAAATGATTATAGCTTATTTAGCCATTTTTCAATATAGACCCTTCAGCTGATAGCAAATTGATAACTCTCTTTTCTCTCTTCTTTTGCTTAAAGTTGCTAAAGTTCCCCTATTCTCCATTCTGAACTCTGAACCCTAAACTCATAACCCATCACTCGGTTTCTTCCAAAAAGGGATAATCCGTATACCCCCCCTCATCTCCACCATAAAAACTTGAGCGGTCATAATCATTGAGAGGTGCATTAAGGGCGAAACGCTCAGGTAAATCAGGATTAGCAATGAAAAAACGACCATAAGCCACTAAATCTGCATTTCCTGCTCGTAAAACTTTTTCCCCACTTTCACGGTTATATCCTCCTGCGGTCACTAATACGCCTCGGTAAAGCAGACGAAAATAAGCTGCATTTAGACTTTCTCCCTCAGATAAAATTTTAATAGTTTCACCTCCATCGGTGCGAGGTTCAACCAAATGAAGATAAGCAAGGGGAAACGCATTGAGTTCTTTGACGACATAGCTAAATAATGATTTGCGGTCGGAGTCGTACATATCATTGAAAACACTATCGGGAGAAAGGCGGATTCCTACACGATTTTCGCCCCAAACGCTTACCACTGCTTCCGTTACTTCCTTCAAAAAACGGCTGCGATTCTCTAATGAACCCCCATATTGATCTGTGCGTTTATTTGTACCGTCGTGGAGAAATTGGTCAATGAGATAACCATTAGCACCATGAATTTCAACTCCGTCAAACCCTGCTTCTAAGGCATTCTGCGCCCCTTGACGGTACTGTTCGACAATTAAGGGGATTTCTGCTGTTTTTAGGGCGCGAGGAGTCACCATCGGCTTTTCTCCTTCATAGGTCATGGCTACACCTTCAGGTTTAATAGCACTAGGCGCAACTGGTAACTCGCCATTTGGTTGTAAAGATGGGTGAGAAATACGTCCAACGTGCCATAGTTGTAGGAATATTAGACCGTTTTTGTCATGGACTGCTTTGGTTACTTTTTTCCAGCCTTCTACCTGTTCAGGGGTATGAATACCAGGAGTGAGAGGATAGCCGATTCCTTCAAGGGAAACCTGAGTTGCTTCACTAATGATTAATCCTGCGGTCGCCCTTTGTTGGTAATATTCCGCGTTTATTTCTCTTGGGACGTTTCCTTCTCCAGCGCGGTTACGGGTTAGGGGAGACATCACCATGCGGTTTTTGAGGGTGTAAGAGCCAATTTGAAAGGGTTCGAGAAGTTTTAGGTCAGTTTCTGCCATTTTGTATATATATTAGCTGTCTATAAGCTTAAAGGATAAAAATAAACTAATTATCTACCATCGGTCATGGTTAATTACTCGGTTGAATAACTGTTTTGGGGATTAGTAACTCCCCTGTTTCAGTGGGAATTAATTCCCCTATTCCTAAGAAGTCAGGTTCGGTTTGATACACTCGTACATTTTCGGGGCTAGTTAGGGAATCTTCTAAGGAAAGGGGGATTTTTTGTCCTTGTCGCCAACGTTGTGCTAAATCAGGGGCTAGGGAAATAGGGAGAAGGTGATTTAAGCAGGTGTCGGGGGGAATGGGTGTAAAGGTTTGGTTTTGAATTTGGGTTTCAATTTCGGCGAAGGTCAGACTATTTTCGATACAGAGGTTACAGCTTAGGGTGCGTTGGAGAGAGGCTAATGTTCCTCCTATTTTTAGCTTTTCTCCTATGTCTCTCGCGATCGCGCGAATGTAAGTTCCACTACCACAGGCTATTCTAAGAGTAAGCTCAGGATATTCTCCTGGATACCAGTTTATAACTTCTATTTCATGAATCTCAACCGTCCGTTCTGGTACATCCACCGCTATTCCTGCTCTCGCTAAATCATACAATCGTTTACCATCTTGTTGAATCGCACTATAAGCTGGGGGGATTTGCTTGATTTGACCAAGGAAGTCTTTTAATAACGGTGTAATTTCTTCTAAGGTGAGATTGGGGACAGGGTTATCTCGAATTATTTCCCCTTCTAAATCATCGGTCGTGGTTTGCATTCCGAAGCGGACTTGCGCATAATATTCTTTTTGGGTGGGGAGAAATTGCAATAAACGAGTCGCCCTACCGACAGCAATTGGTAATACTCCTGTTGCTAAAGGATCAAGTGTTCCCCCATGTCCCACTTTCTTCATGTTCAATAGTCGTCTTATTTTGCTTACACAATCATGGGAGGTAAAGCCTTCAGGTTTGTTGAGATTGATAAAGCCGAATTGCATTTTGGGTTCAGGGTTCAGGGTTATGAGTTCAGGGTTGGGAGAATTGAGAATTGAGAAAATTCATTAACTTTAGTTAGTCACCCCCTCACCTTGTCCCTTATTGGGTAGAACGTAAATTAAGCCTGAGATAAGCGTGATGATAACAGCAAGCCAGAATAAGATAGTGGTGGGAGTTTCCCAGTTTGGAGGTAAGGGTGCAATCAGAAACGCGATCGCGCTAATTTGAGTAATGGTCTTCAGTTTACCCCAAATATTTGCCCCTTGAATCTTTCCTCCCGATAAATTCGGACTAACTCGCCATCCTGCAATAGTAATCTCTCGTGCCACAATTAGAAAGACTCCCCAAGCAGGAATTTGTCCTAATTCAATTAAGGATAAAAAGGGCGCAAACACTAGCAGTTTATCCACTAAAGGGTCTAGGAACTTCCCTAACTCTGTAACTTGATTCAGTTTCCTGGCTAAATAGCCATCTAGCCAATCTGTTGCTGCGACTACGAGGAAAATAGCGAGACAAATCCAACGCTGTTGGGAAGTGGGGTCAACAAGCAGGTATAAAATAAAGGGGATACCGAGTAAACGGGAAAAAGTAATCCAGTTGGGTAGGTTCATTAGTAATATTTTTTGCGATCGCAGACCAGGAATATGTCAAAATTTATTGAGCAAGCAAACACCGCAACTAAGACTGCTAACTGGTCGTTAGTTAATCAAGCTTTACAACAAATTCCTTTACCGACAAAGGAGGATAAGTCTATTGCGATTACAGCAACGGAAGTAACTCAAGCTCTCAATCTTGCTTTGATGGTACTGCGAGAAGGGGATTTTCAGCAACGGTGGGAGGTAACAAAATTTATCCCTAAATTGGGAGAGGTTGCGATCGCGCCATTGATGGCAATTTTAAAGGATGAAGATATAGAGGTAGAAGTCCGTTGGTTTGCTGGTCGGACTCTGGGAGGGTTTGATAATCCCCAGGTGATTACTACTTTAGTGGAAATGCTGCAAAATACGGAAGATCCTGATTTGGCTACGGTTACAGCTGAAGCCTTAACTCATATTGGCACAAACGCGATCGCGTCCCTAACTCAACTCCTTCCTGATCCCGAAAGTCGCTTAATTGCAGTCCAAGCCCTCGCCCAAATTCGCCGTCCTCAGACCCTAGAACCTCTCCTCACCGTTGTTAATGATCCTGATGCTAAAGTTCGTCTTCTCAGCATTGAAGCCCTTGGTAGCTTCCACAGCAGCGAAATAACAACAGTATTACTCTCAGCTTTGAAGGATACAAATGCACAAGTGAGAAAAGAAGCGGTGATTGCTTTAGGAAGACAAGGAGAATATATTATTCCAGATGATTTAGTGGCAGCGGTGCAACCTTTACTTTATGATCTTAATCCTATTGTGTGTAAAGAAAGCGCGATCGCGATCGGGAAAATTGGCACAGAAACCGCAATTGAAGCCCTATTTCATGTCCTCAAGTCTCCCCTAACCCCCATATACCTAAAACGGGAAGTTATCAAAGCCTTAGCTTGGTCAGAAACTCCCCTTGCTTTAAGTTACTTACAAAAAGGTTTAGGATGGTCAGATGCAGAAATTTGTCTCGAAATAGTCACCCGATTGGGTAGAATCCTCTCTCCTGGGCTACAACCCCAAGCAGTGCAAATTTTAGTCGAGTTTCTCAACTCCCAACAATTCAACCTCGGTGAAATCAAGATGCAGCAAGCAACTGCTCAATCATTAGGAGAGTTAGGACAGCCCGAAGCGATTGATCCTTTACTCCAGTTAGCAAGTGTTTCTGAAAATAGGGTCTACCTTCATTGTATCACAGCCCTAAGTAAATTGCCTAATATTAATGTCCAGCTTCAACAACGACTAACAGATCTCTATTCCTCACCAACATTACGGAAAATGATCATTAAAATTCAAAGAGAATTGACCTGAAAACGTGAATAGGTTGCTCTAAAGATGCTAGGATCTGCAATAACGCTAGGGGTGTCTGAATTTAATCAGGCTGAGATTAGACCCTTAGAACCTGAGTCCAGTTAATTCTGGCGGAGGGAAGCTGTTAATAAAGGAATATTAAATAAATGCGTAAAGAATGGATTGCTAAACGAAGCGGACAGAAAAACGTCTCGCAAATGCACTACGCTCGTCAAGGTGTTATTACTGAAGAAATGCAGTATGTTGCTAAACGGGAAAATCTTGCTGCGGAATTGATTCGGGATGAAGTAGCCCGTGGACGGATGATTATTCCCGCTAATATTAATCACCCTAACTTAGAACCAATGGCGATTGGAATTGCTTCTAAGTGTAAAGTCAATGCCAATATTGGCGCATCTCCTAATAGTTCTGATATTAATGAAGAAATAGCTAAGTTGCATTTAGCTGTTAAATATGGTGCAGATACCCTCATGGATTTATCTACTGGAGGCGGTAATTTAGATGAGATTCGCACCGCAATCATCCAAGCTTCACCGATTCCTATTGGTACTGTTCCCATTTACCAAGCCCTAGAAAGTGTTCACGGTAATATTGAAGACCTTACCCCTGAAGATTTCCTGCGTATCATTGAAAAGCACGCCCAACAAGGGGTGGATTACATGACAATCCATGCTGGTATCTTAATTGAGCATCTACCCTTGGTAAGAGATCGCTTAACAGGTATTGTTTCTCGTGGTGGTGGTATTATTGCGCGGTGGATGCTACATCACCATAAGCAAAATCCCCTTTATACTCACTTCGATGACATTATTGAAATCTTCAAGAAGTACGATGTCTCCTTTAGCTTAGGGGATTCCCTGCGTCCAGGTTGTACCCATGATGCTTCCGATGAAGCTCAACTAGCTGAGTTGAAAACATTAGGACAACTTACCCGTCGCGCTTGGGAACATGATGTACAAGTGATGGTAGAAGGTCCTGGTCATGTGCCTATTGACCAAATTGAGTTTAATGTTAAAAAACAGATGGAAGAGTGTTCTGAAGCTCCCTTCTATGTTCTCGGTCCTTTGGTGACTGATATCGCCCCAGGTTACGATCATATTACCTCTGCAATTGGTGCCGCGATCGCGGGTTGGCATGGTACAGCGATGTTATGTTACGTTACCCCCAAAGAGCATTTAGGACTACCTGATGCAGAAGATGTGCGTAATGGCTTAATTGCTTATAAAATTGCTGCTCATGCTGCGGATATCGCCCGTCATCGCCCTGGTGCGAGGGATCGGGATGATGAGCTTTCTCGCGCTCGTTACAACTTCGACTGGAATCGTCAGTTTGAGTTATCTTTAGACCCTGAACGGGCTAAGGAATACCATGATGAAACCTTACCTGCGGATATTTATAAAACCGCTGAGTTCTGTTCGATGTGTGGTCCGAAGTTCTGTCCAATGCAAACGAAAGTTGATGCAGAAGCATTGACAGAATTAGAGAATTTCTTAGCCCAAGAAGCAGCAGCGAAAGAACCTGTTGGTCAAAGCTAATAGCTATCAGAAAATTAAATAGACAAATTTGGAAAGCATTACGATAGTGAATCTCTCCAAATTATTACTACTAATGAATAAGAGTAGAGATGTTTTAAATAATGTCTCTACTTTTCTATTTTTCAGAGATTTACGAAGTATCTAAACGCCAAAGTTCTTTTCGCTATTGACTACTTAAAAATCTGCGCCACCACCACCACCACTGGAAGCACCGCCACCGGAAGTATCGCTACCACCAGAAGCATAGCTATCATCATCACTAGAACGAGTTAAACGGGGAATTATTTCTGTCTCGGTAAAGGAATGATTGCAATGCTGACACTGACAATTAAAGGTAATCAATGCCATTCCTGTTCTACTATATGAGGCTTTTCGTGATATCTCTTTTGTTCCCTTTAATGTGTACTCTTGACAATTAGGACACTCACGGAAGTTTTCTTGGTCATTAACATAAGCACGAATATGTATTTCTCCTTGTTTAGACCTCCAGCCTTCATAGCGGACACTCCCCATTTTCTGAGCAACTTTCTCAATTTCTGTGAGGTGATTAGTAACGCTTTTTAAATCAAGAGCAATAGTGAGTAAATTGTCAGACTTTACCCAAAACTTATTGTGTCGAAACAGTTTAATTATCCAGTTTGTAATCGGATATGCTGTAACAATCCCTACTGCTACTGCGATTAGCAGATCTGGCATAATAGCTGCTCTTGATACATAAATTTGCAAAATTGCAGGAACTAAAAGCAGAACTAAAAGCATCTGATATCCGAAAAATGTTCTCATCTTAGAGCTAAAGATAGCTGCAAAGAAAAGCATGAGCAATATTGGAGGTATTAGAAGTAAAATACATACGCATGTACTTAATATTATTCCAACTACTTCGGAAGGCGGAAGGTATTTGACATTCTTTCCTTGTGAATACTGGATTTCCCATATTCCGATAATAAATAGTGCTGCGAAAAATAAGATGATATATGCAGCAGGAGCAGGTATCAATGTACTCACGAATAGAGACAAAGCAAATATTCCGATAAATACACCGGAAAAAGTAGGAAAGATTGCTTGTGTAAAAATAGTTTCAAGCTTTCCTGGTACTCGCGATCGCCCTGCTGCGTCAAGAAAGAAACCTTCATCCGTATTAACAATAAGGTGAGATCGGTATAAAAAAGCGAGGGAAGCAACGCCATAAAAAAGAATTACTAGTCCCAGCAATAACGGTTCGTTAGCAATTAGAAAATCAATATGGTCTTGAACAGAAAACGTAAAAATATAATCAACATCTTCTAAGACTTCGATTAAAGCTCTTGTTCCTGCTAATGTACCTCTATCGAAATCATCTTCTCTGAAGTATGGGACAATGTGAGTATCTATAATATTGCCCACTTGGACATCAGGTAAGATTGACTCAATTCCATATCCTGTCTCAATTTCAATTTTGCGATCGCCTAGAGAAAACAAAAATAATACGCCATTATCTACATTTACCTTACCAATTTCCCAATGATTAAATAAACGGGTAGTGAAGTCCTTCGTGGTTGGGTAGGAGCGAGTATCGGGTACTGTGACGACAATAATTTCTGTCCCATTTTTCGCTTCTATCGAGGAGATCATCTGATTGAGTTGAGTTTCTGTCTCTGCTGAAAGCACCTGTGCTTGATCCAGTACCCAGCTTCCCGATAGACGCGGATCAGGCATATTCTCGACATTCAGCGCATGGCTAATGAAGGGAAAAAGCATGAGAGAAAGGCAAAATAGACTCAGTATAAAAATGCGTTTAATAAGTTTCATGGTAATCGGCTATTACTTGTTAACTAATTAGGTAATAAAATATAGGTTTTGGTTGTTTTAAATATTTTTAGCATTAGCAAATAGTAAGTTGATTTTAATAGGTTAAGTATAGGGCATAAAGGTTATTACTTTACCCAGAGAGCCAAAAATTGGTTTAACTAAGATTCGTTTTGTGATCTACGAGACTGTTTATCTTTCTTAAATTGCGTAAGGTAAAGATGAGTACTAGTGCCTATGGGGTTGTATCTACTATGAGTCTCACTCGTTGGATTGATGGCGTAACAATGCAACAAAAATTAATTTCACTGTTTAAATTTAACCGTTCCTCTATTTTTGCTTTCTTGACTCTTTGCTTCGCCTTATGTGCTGTTTCCTTTGCGCCTATTTTTATCCGCTTAAGCGAAACGGAATTGAGTGCAAATGCGACTGTATTTAACCGCTTATTTGTTTTCCTGCTTTGCTTTGGAGTCGGAAGAGTGATTCGCGAACAAATTTCTCCTAGTGTTGATCAAGAAGAGTCTGACTTCAGTGGGAAGCAGTGGTGGTTGTTATGGTTAATTGGTCCGATCGCGATCACTTCTCTGATTCTTTGGGCGATCTCTTTGCAATATACTACCGTGGCAAAAAGTATGCTACTGAATAACTTAACGCCAATTTTCACAACTCTAGGAAGTTGGCTATTTCTCGGAAAAAAGTTCGACTCCAAGTTCCTTATTGGGATGGGGATTGCGGTTGCTGGCGCAATAACTTTAGGATTAGAAGACTTAACGGGAGCAGGAGGAGGATCTTTTATGGGAGATATGTATGCTCTATTATCCGCTGTGTTCCTGGGTATTTATTTCCTGATAGTAGAGCAACTGCGATCGCGCTTTTGTGCAACTACGATTCTCCTTTGGCGTTGTGCGACAGGATGTGTAATCTTAATCCCCATAATTCTTCTCAGCGGAGGTAAACTATTTCCCACCACCCAAACCGCTTTGTTCGCAGTCCTTGCTTTAGGTTTAATTTGCGAAGGCTTAGGTCAACGTTTACTAGCAGAAAGTATGAATATATTCTCCTCTAGTTTTATTTCCCTCTTCTTGCTTTTAGAACCTGTTATTAGTGCAGTTTTAGCTTGGATAATCTTTGTTGAGGCGATCAGTACCTCCACTTGGTTAGGGTTTGCGGTTGTTCTGTCGGGAATCTATTTAGCCCAATCTAGTAAGTGTACGAACGCTCAGGATAACAGTTTACAGATTATTTCTGAGTGAGATCCCATACTCCATCCCAATTATCTGGAGGGGCTTGGGTGAGGAAATGCTGACAGCGAGTTAGGTGTAATTGTGCTGCTTTATCGGTGTTATTGATTTCGAGAATTTCCGCAAATTTCGCGATCGCGATCGCAAACTTCCACCCTAAATAATATTCCCGTCCCTGATGATACAAATCAATTATCCTAGCTTTATCTGAACTAATCACACCATCCTGAAGCCCGACCAACTCAAAGATAGATATCGGATTATTCTTTCCCTTCGCCCGAATCCTATCTAACTCCCGTACCCGAACCTGATCCGCACAGGGTCGATAAGTCGCCTCACTAATAACAATATCGCAACCATACTGCTTAGTCGCCCCTTCTAAACGCGCCCCAATATTCACCCCATCCCCAATCGCCGTAAACTCCATGCGCTTACTCGAACCAATATTACCACTAATTACCGCCCCCGAATTAATCCCAATCCCAATGCTAATCGGAGCGTGGTTATCCATTGAACGACGGGTATTAAACGCAGTCAGACGCTCGCGCATATCCAAAGCCGTTTGGACAGCCTTCCAAGGATGATCTTCGAGGGGGAGAGGCGAACCAAACACCGCCATAATAGCATCGCCAATATACTTATCCAAAGTTCCCTTATGTTTGAACACCGCTTCCACCATACTCTCGAAATATTCATTGAGCATACTCACCACATCTTCCGCTTCCAAACTCTCCGTCAAGGTGGTATAGCTACGAATATCTGAGAATAACACCGAAACATCCTTACGATCTCCCCCCAACTTCGCATCATCCAAACGGAGTAATTCCTCCGCCAACTCCTGGGTCATATATCGGTACATCGTACTCTTGAGGCGTTTCTCATCACTAATATCATCCATGACAACTAATGCGCCATAGACATTACTCGCATCAGAAGCATCACTAATGGAATTAATCGATAAATTAATACTATGCTCATTTCCATTGGTCGCTGTCAGAGTTCGGTCAGGATAATATTGTTCTCGCGCCTTATTATTCTTGGCTGCTAAAGCATCCTTAAACCAAGTGTTGAACTGACCTTCCTTAATTTGAAATAAATCCTGAATGGGAGTTCCCTCTAAATAGCTTGTTTCCTCAAATCCCAAGAGAGTTTTCGCCCGTTCATTTGCAGCAATAATCCGCCCAGACTTATCCGTGGAAATCACCCCATTAGTGAGACTTCGCAAAATATCTCGCTGCATTTGCTCCTGCTGCTTCACCTGAGCAAAGAGTTTGGCATTTTGGAGGGCGACCCCTGCTTGAATATTAAACGCCGTCATGAACTCCTGATCGGTACGGTCAAAACTTGCTTGCCAACATTTGGGAGCTTGAGGCCAATTTTGGGGATTATAACTGGGACTATCTCTCGATTTTACCTTATTTACTAGTTGAGTAACACCGATTAACTCTCCATCTGCGTTAAAGACTGGCATACATAATAAACTACAAGTGCGAAACCCTGTCACTGGATCTGTCTTCTTCGAGTTTTCTGAATCAGGGTCATTGTAGAGGTCATAGCCAATACTGAGGGGTTTTCCCGTCACCGCAACTTTCCCTGCATAGCCTACCCCTAAAGGGACACGCAACTCTTTGAGCGTTCCATCAGCTAGGGTGATTTTTGTCCATAAATCTTGCTTTTCTTCATCAATAAGCCAGAGGGTAGCACGAGCAGCATTCATCAACTGCTTGGCTTCAGCCATTACCTTCTTGAGAGTAGCATCTAAATCTAAACTACTTTTACTTAAGGAATTGGTAGCAGAAATTAAAGCGGTTGCTGCTCTTTGGCGTTGGGTTGCTTTATAAAATAGACGGGAGGATTCTAATATGAGGCGAATAGAAGGAGCAAATTCTCGGAATACTTGTAAATCGCATTCTGTAAAGCCTTCGAGAGCAATTTTGTCAGCGAGATCTCCTTTCGGGTCATATTCTGGCTTCAGCTTATTAATTAACTGTACTACTGCGACTAAATCCCCTTCCTCACTTAATAGGGGTAGAGACAACATCGTATAGGTGCGATAGCCATTCTTGAGATCGAAGGTCTTCGCAGCTTCAGAACGGGGATCATCATAAAAATCGTAGGGAATATTGACATCGCGCTTAAAGGTGGCGACTTCTCCCGCAATACCCTTATTACTGGGAATGCGAATCTCTAAAGGTGTACCATCTTCTCCTTTCGCTACTACTGACCAAAGTTCATCGCGGTCTTCGTCTAAAAGGTAAATAGTGGTACGGTCTGCTGCTAGTAATTCTCCTGTTTTGAGGGCGATGGAACGCAGCATTTCATTAAGAATTGCATCAAACCCTTGACTGTCAAGAACACTATCTAACATTGATAGAGTTTGGTTGACAACTTTGAGCCTTCCTTCTACTTCAGAGGCTACTTGCTTAAAGGTATCTTTTTTTAAGGGCGCGAGAAAATCTGAAAATTTTCCCTGAGTTTGTACGAGAGAACTTGTCGAAATAGAAGGAGATTGAGCAAAATGCTGATTTCCACCTTCAGGAACAATATTAATAGCAGTATGTTCAGCCTGGTCTGTTTTCTGGCGTTGGGAATCAGCAGCAGTCATATTTCTAGAGGTAAATGAACAACCTAGTATTAGCTAGACAGTAAACAGTCGAACCGTTGTTAATGCTTTCAGTTTATCATTCTGTTTGCGTAAGTCTGACAGATAGATAACACGATTAACTGAAGTGCCTATCGAAGGAGAGATTACTCGCATTTTCCTGCTAATTCTTGCGATAAAATGAAGTGCAGTGTTTAAATCCTGCTTTGTTCCCAAGATAGGTTTTTCAACTATCATGCTTTTTTCTCTACGCATTACTAATTTCGCTTTGATTGATCAGCTTGAGTTGGATTTTACCGCTGGTTTAACGGTCTTTACGGGGGAGACGGGAGCGGGAAAATCGATTATTCTCGATGCGATTGATGTAACCTTGGGGGGGAAGGCGGATCGGCGTATGATTCGGTCTGGAAGTCAGCAAGGGATGGTAGAGGCGACTTTTCAATCTAATCAGGGGGTGAGTGATTGGTTACAAGAACAGCAGATTGAACCTCTGGACGAGGGGAGTGTGGTTTGTAGTCGCGAGTTGGTGTTGTCCAAGGGAAGTTTACGATCGCGATCGCGCATAAATGGAGTCCTCGTCAATCTCCGCTTAATTGAACAGTTACGCAACAATTTAGTCGAAATTACCGCCCAAGGACAAACGGTACAGTTATTAATCCCTGGTTTACAGCGTCACCTTCTCGATCAATATGGTGGAAAGGGTTTACTTCAGCAGTTACAAGAAGTTAGCGCAATTCACAGTACCTACCAGGAAGCAAGTAAGGCTTTAGAAAAAAGGCGACATTCTGAACAAGAAAGATTACAACGTTTAGACCTCTTACAATATCAACTCAATGAGTTAGAAGCGTCTCATATCAGTGATCCTGAGGAGTTAGATAACATTGAACAAGAACGCGATCGTCTTTCTCATGTGGTGGAGTTACAACAGCTAAGTTACAAGGTTTATAGCCTTTTATATCAAAATGATAATGATGGCGAAGGGGTTGCGGTAGCAGATTTATTGGGGGAAGCAGAAATGATCCTTGATGATATGGTTCGTTACGATGGACAACTGGCTTTGGTTCGAGAAATGGTACAAAACGCCCTAACTGAGATTGTCGAAGCAGGACAGCAATTAAATACCTACGGAGATAGCTTAGAATCTGATCCTGAACGCCTTGCTGAAGTAGGGGAAAGGATTAGTCAGCTTAAGCAAATTTGCCGAAAATATGGTCCTAGTCTTGCTGACGCGATCGCGTTTTATGAGAAACTTCAGCAAGAGTTACAAGAACTAACCGAAGGCGAACAATCTCTAGAACAGCTAGAACAAGCCTACAACAACCTAGAAGCCGACCTAATCTCCGCTTGTAGCGAATTAACCCAACTGCGCCAAACCACAGCCACACAGCTAGAAAAACAACTGATCCAAGAACTAATTCCCCTCGCTATGGAGAAAGTGCGCTTTGAATGTCGTCTCAGTCCTACCACGCCTTCAGTTCATGGCGCAGATCAAGTCATATTCCATTTTAGTCCCAACCCAGGGGAAGCAGTGCAACCCCTTTCCGCCACTGCATCTGGGGGAGAGATGAGCCGTTTTCTTCTCGCCTTGAAAGCCTGTTTTTCCCAAATAGCAGCAAGTACCCTCATCTTTGATGAAATTGATACTGGTGTATCGGGGAAAGTCGCTCAATCTATTGCTGCGAAACTCCATTTCCTCTCCCAACAGCATCAAGTCCTTTGTGTTACCCATCAACCCCTAATTGCTGCGATGGCGGATACTCATATTCGTGTTGATAAGCAGATAACGGATGAAATTCCCCTGTTTGATGCGGAAACGGCAGAATTTCCTGAAATTAGGACTGTAGTTCGCGTGACAGTTCTCAATAACCAGAAAACTCGCCGAGAGGAACTAGCCCAACTCGCTGGAGGACACGCTGCGGAGAACGCGATCGCGTTTGCTGACTCCCTCCTTACCCAAGCAGCAGCCCAAAAGTCTTGATAGTTATAGGTTTAGCGGTAACAAGAAAATATTTCTAAAAATAAATTCTCAAAAGTTACCCAAAAATCGAAACTATCTGTTATAGTAATAAAGGTTTGTTGCCTCAGTAGCTCAGTTGGTAGAGCACGTGATTTGTAATCTCGGGGTCGCAGGTTCAAATCCTGTCTGAGGCTTTTTAAAACAAGTGCTAATACACATTAGCTTTAACTCCTTGTATCAGTAACTTAATATCTTTAATTATCTGCTGGAAACGCGCCAGGGCGAACCTCAACAAGAACAGAATTACCCCTCCGCATCACTTCAACAGGTAACAATGCGCCAATCGCACTTCTGTCAACCGCTTCCTGAACATCTGCTGCGGTTTCTACAGGTTGCTTATCAATAGCAATAATAATATCCCCTATCTCAAAACCAGCTAACTCTGCGGGAGAATTAGCGATAACTCGCATAATCAAAATTCCTTCACTTTGGGAAATAGTAAAACCAGCATTTTGGTCTTGATTCACTTCCTTGCGTATATCTTGAGTGAGAGTAACCATCTGAACCCCTAAATAGGGATGGTCAACCCGTCCTTTACTAGATAACTCATTCGCGATGCGGATTCCAGTTTCAATGGGGATGGAAAACCCTAATCCTTGCGCGTCTGCACGAATTGCGGTATTAATACCAATAACTTCCCCTCTAGCGTTGAGTAAAGGACCACCAGAGTTACCTGGGTTAATCGCAGCATCGGTTTGAATGAAATTAACCCGTTTGTCGGGAACACCCACCTGGGAACTAGAACGCCCAATTGCGCTAATAATTCCTACTGTTACCGTATTATCTAAGCCTAAAGGATTACCGATCGCGATCGCCCATTCCCCAGGAATTAAATTCTCTGACCTTCCTAACTTCACCGTGGGTAAATTTTGCGCATCAATCTTAATTACCGCCACATCCGTCACCAAATCTGAACCTAAAACCACACCATCAAAAACGCGCCCATCTCTAAGGGTTACTTTTACAGAATCAGAACCTTCAATAACATGAGAATTTGTCACCAAGCGACCATCAGAACTTAATATAAATCCTGAACCTGTTCCCTGTTCAATACGTTCAGAACTTGGTGCTTCTTCCCCAGAAGAACGACGGGAAAAAGGATTCTCAAAAGGATCACGAAGAGAAACGCTACGGGATACATCAATCCTGACTACCGCTGGACCAATTTGATTCACCGCTTGGGTAATGAAGTTAAGATCAGTAGGGTTGTCTTCCCCTGAAGGTGCGGGAATTGGGTCTAGTTGTGTCTCCAGTAAAGATGGACTCTCAAAACCTCCAGGTTGTCCTAGATAGCGATGTCCGAAGTAGCCCACACTCCCCCCCAGAATTAATAAACTGAAATAGACACCCATCCTTTTGACTAATAATATCATAATCGATTTGCCCAAAGATGCTTGCGGTGAAGATTTAGCGGAAAAAGACGAATTTAGCTATTGTCAAGGCTTGAGTCACGACCCAAGTAATCTAACCGTATCTTAGCTATTATTTGGACGACAAACACCCCTTGACAACTTTAGAGGGTAAATTCTGCAAATTCGTTACTCTGCTGAGATTTATTATCTTGTTCAGGATTGAGTAACTTAGAATTAGTCAGTAATTGCTCAAACTTCATTTCTGGATTCTGTTGTAGTAGGTTCAGTAAGGTGATAAAATCTCGGACAACTTCTCTGGGAGTTGTTAATTTATCCGCCCCTAAACGTTGTGAAACTTCTGCGGTAAAGGAATTGATTTGCTTTGCGGAAATCTGGCTTTTCGATTGGTAATGGGTACTGTGAACCGTAACTAAATTTTGGAGAAGTTGCAACAATTCTAACTCGGTTAGGGGATTAAGATAAATAGTTGGGGCTGAGGTGTCGGTAATTCCACTTTGGGTAACTAAGCGACTGGTCGCAAGACGAGTTCGCCAAGCTTCATCACTGTAGAGTCCGCGCCTGGTATCTTCGATAAATTTGGGAGTTCCCCCGATAATTGTACCAAGATGTTCTGCTTTCCCTTGCATGGCATCATTAAACATGGCGAGAAGCTTATCATAGTTGCTTTGGCGTGAACCCTTATGGGTAATTTTATAGATATGAATGGCTTCATCAAGGAAAATCAGTAAACCTTTGTAGCCTAAATCTGCGATGAATTTAGCAAATAGTTTCAGATAATCGTACCAAGTGTCATCATCAATAATTACCCCCACACCTAAAGCATTTTTCGCTTCAGTTTTGGTGTTAAATTCTCCTCGCAACCACCGTAAGGCAGATTCTTTTTGTTCGTTATTATCTTCACGGTAGCCTCGCCAGTAGTTGATAATCACATTGGCAAAATCAAAGCCGTGAACTAAACCTTCTAAATCATTGACAACGGTGATAATTTGTGATTCAACTTGGGTTTCAAATTCTTCATCCCCTGGACGTTTACCCGTTTGCGTCGCAACTTTAGAGAGAATATTACTAATCCACTTTTCCAGGATAAGCGCGATCGCGCCACCATTGGGACTAGTTTGAGTAGCAAGATTTTTCATCAACTCCCGATAGGTAGCCACCCCTTGATTACGACTCCCTGCGAGGCGACAGTCAGAAGATAAATCTGCATCCGCCACCACAAACCCCTGTTCCATCGCCTGATTGCGGAGTAACTGTAATAAAAAGCTTTTTCCTGCCCCATAGCGTCCCACAACAAAGCGAAAAGTCGCACCCCCAGCACCAATATTTTCTAAATCTTGGCGGAGGGCATTGACTTCTTTTTCGCGACCAACAGCGATAGAATCTAAACCCACTCTGGGGACAACTCCCGCAGCTAGGGCGTTAAGGAGTGCCGTTGAGACTCGTCTAGGAAGTTTTTGCATCTTTAGAGGTAAAGGATCAATTCAGTATTTTATCTTACCGACTTAATGAAAAGTCGCGGTAATTTAAACTGTTTCGACTTCATCTTCTCGCATATGGGCGCGGAATTTTTTACCAAACTTGACTTGTATGGGAAAATTGGCACTGACAGGTCTTCCTTCCCATTCAGTAATAAGACCAATTACCTCTCCTTCCATCCCCTTAATGTCAAAGGCATCTTTACGATGTTCAGGGTGATGATAGACAATAACTGATTCGGTGACACGGACGCGATCGCCAACTTTCATATAACTTCTTTTGCTTGTCTCTAATTACAGCGGTGAGGCAGTAGTTACCCCCAAGATTAACCTTACCATTCTTGCACAAGAAGGGAATTATTTATTGGGATTGTTCAATTTCTGTCTCTGACTCGCTAGGAAAGAACCATTGTTGAGCAATCAGCCCCACAGCAAAGGTTGTGGTAATTAAAGCCATGACGGTAAAAGTGATCGCGATCATTCTCACCCAACTAGGTCTAGCCTGAATCGGTTCAGGAGACTCAGTTTTTGCTAACTCTTCTTTTTCCACAGCCAGCAAAGGTACAATCGCAGATAGCATTGGTTCAGGGATTGGTTGCGTCTCAATTTCTTGGACAAGCTCAAAATTAGGGACTTCCGCTGGAGAAACTACCACTTCAGGCAGGGGAGAGACGCGATAAGCGGTTAAAACCAGAGAAATATTATCATCTTCATTTTGTTCCTTTGCCTGAGCAATCCAGTCCTTCACAGTGGCTTCTAGAGACAATTCTCCCCCTAATACCTGGGGGACAAAATTTCGCCAAGATTCCTCAACCCATTGATGATCACTTAAGCCATCTGAACAAAGCAGCAAAAGTCCATCTTCCTCTAAAATGAACCTTTGGATAGTAGGGCGCAAAGATTCCGCATCCCGAGTTCCCAAAGCCTGAGTTAAGCCAATTGCATCGGGACGTTGTAGGGCTTCGCGATATAAACTCCGCGCCATGCGCACCTCTCGATTAGTCACATCATGGTCAACGGTCAACAGATGACAACTCTCCGCAGTTAGCCAATAAGCCCGACTATCTCCCACATGGGCAAGATAAAGTTCATGACTATTGAGGTCTGAACCCGAATTTAGGACTCTTTGGGGCAATTGTAGAGCCATTACCACCGTTGTTGCCATGCGCTGACGATGTTCTCGCTCTTGCTCATTATTCCGAGCGCAGATCAAGTTATTCACGACTCGCAGAACCGCATTTAGTTGATCTGCAACCATCTGGGGAGTCATGGGTTCGGGATCAACTTCTAGTTCCACCAAAATAGCCCGTATTTGCAGGGTGAGGGTTTGTACCGCAAGCTGACTCGCCACTTCTCCCCCTTCATGTCCCCCAATCCCATCACAGACAATAGCGAGGTATTGGGACAGGGGGTCTTCCACATCTGCTGCGGTGGGGTAGTGACTATCTTCGTTGTGGTTGGGTTTTACACCAAGATCCGTGCTACTAGCGAAACTGACTCCTAATGGTTGTTGACTGGCTTGGCTAAGGAGGAGTTGGTTCAGGTTAGTTTGTACGTCTTTAAGCTTGCTCTCAGGGGTTTGTAGTTGCTGAATTAGAGCTTCGAGTTGAGGGGCAATTTCGGCATCACTATGTTCAACTAAATCAGACCAAGTTGTACCCAGTTGCCCTAAGGAGGGGGTTTTCTCATCTGGATAGAGTTCTCGTAATCGGACAAGCCAGCCTTCTACGTGGAGGTTATCCGCAATGCAGAGGCTTTTTCCTACCCTTTGTTCCATCAATGGTTGCCAAAGTTCTAAAATCTGCCAAAGCCAGTAGAGTTGGCGTACAGGAGTGGCTTCTTGCCAACTTTCAGTTAAGGTAGGGAGAAGTTGACCGTTTTCGGTGAAGGGAACGTTTTCTAATAAGATAATTTCTGCTTCTTTAACGAAACAGATGCTATAAATTACTGGCAGGTGAAGACGGTGGGGAAATAGGGCGAGGTAGGGAATCGTGCTTGCGGGTAATTCCTCTGGCGCGTAGGTCAGATTATCACGATGGTGCTGACCCGTCAGGGTGTTGCGATCTTGCCAAATCTGAGGCGCAATCACGTTGTAGCGGTCAAGGACTAATTGATTGGGAGTAAACTTAGCTGCTGTACTCCCTATTGCCCAAAGATAGGATGGTATCTGTAAATCAGAACGGCTCATAAGGGGTTATGGTTCATGTCGGGTCTTTCGCAAAGCAAATAATTTCGCTTTCGAGAGTTTTACCCAGAAAAGTTAAGATAAAGAGGATATATTTGTTATATCTAGCTAAGTTTAGCTCATATGGATATCACTCTCATCTGGCTTTTAATTGGATCTGCTCTTTGTCTATCGGAGTTATTCCTCCCCACTGCATTTCTTGATTTTACAATGGGAGTGGGTGCTTTGTTGGTGGCGGTCATTTCGGTTATTTTTCCCCAAGTTCCTTTCACCGCTACAGTAGCACTTTGGCTAGTTTTCTCAATTATTTTAGTTCTGTTTGTGAGAAAGCGGTTTACGCCTCGCCGTCGTCAATCTAGTTTAGGAGATTCCCAAGAAGCAGAAACGATCAGTGAAATTTTGCCAGGGAAAGGTGGAAGAGTAAGATATGAGGGGAATTCTTGGCAAGCTATTTGTGCGGATCAAAGTTGCGCGATCGCGCCCAACGAAAAAGTATTTGTGGTTCGACGGGAGGGTAATATCTTAGTAGTATTGCCACAACAGCTTTTAGAGTAATCGCAAATTTTCTAACTTACCTAAATTTCTAAAAAAGGATACTGATCATGGAGCAATTTGTACTACTCGTCTTTCTAGCCCTTGGAGGCTCTGGTTTAGTGGGTTCTGTTAAAATTATTAACGAGAAAAATGAAGCCCTCGTCGAACGTCTAGGAAGCTACAACAAAAAGCTCACCCCTGGACTTAATTTCATGGTCCCTTTTCTCGATAAAATCGTTTACCAAGGAACAATTCGGGAAAAAGTAATTGATATCCCACCCCAAAAATGTATCACCAGAGATAACGTTTCCATTGAAGTAGATGCAGTAGTTTACTGGCGAATCATGGATATGGAGAAAGCCTACTACAAAGTAGAAAGTCTGCAACAAGCAATGGTTAACTTAGTTCTTACCCAAATTCGTTCAGAAATGGGACAACTTGAACTTGACCAAGCCTTTACCGCCCGTAGCGAGATTAATGACATTTTATTAAAAGAGCTTGACATTTCCACAGATCCTTGGGGCGTAAAAGTAACAAGGGTAGAATTGCGCGATATCCTTCCTTCTAAAACCGTTCAAGACTCGATGGAGTTACAAATGGCAGCAGAACGGCAAAAACGGGCTAATATCCTCACCTCAGAAGGACAACGAGATTCCGCCGTCAACTCCGCAGAAGGTAAAGCGAGGGCGCGGATATTAAACGCAGAAGCAGACCAAAAAGCAGCTATCTTACAAGCAGAAGGGCAAAAGAAAGCCACTGTCTTACAAGCGGAAGCAAACGCCCAAGAGTCAATCTTGAAAGCGCAGGGAACAGCTAAAGCCCTAGAACTTATCAGAGAAAAACTGAAAAATGATCCCACTGCTCGCGAAGCCCTTCAGTTTCTCCTAACTCAAGATTACCTCAAAATGGGTGCAACAATTGGTAGCAGCCAAAGTAGCAAGGTGATGTTCATGGACCCTCGCAATATCCTCTCTACTTTAGAAGGAATGCGCTCTATTGTGTCAGAGGAAGAAGGGAACGGTGCAGATGTAACCGCACTTCAGCAAGAATTGGATAAGTTAACTTGAAATTAGTTCGTTTAACGAGGCGGAACAATGGGGTCATCATCTTCACTCCATTTCTGTTAATTCATCCAATTTATCCAAAAGCCTTAAACCCTCCTCTGGATTGCCACTAGCAGCCATTGATTTAAAGCGAGTGTAAGCATCGAACTCAGCTAAGGCTATTGTCGAAAGCTCCTCAATTAGCTTATTCAGACTGATACCCCTTGCTTGAGCTAGTTGCTTTAATCTTGAATGTTTGTCATCGGGTATACGAACTGTTAAAGTTGCCATTGTTATTTAATTCCTTATAATCTTTTCAGGTTTTGAAATTGATAAATTTGGAAAGAGCAGTTCGGAATTTTGAAAGTCTCTAATATTATTAGTAGCAATAAATTGAGCATTGCCGGCAACTGCTAACTCAATTAAATGATTATCTGCTTCATCTTTTAAATTTGGTCGCCATAAGTAGTAAATCGAAACCCATTCACTGACACTAATAAATGAGGCTAATAAAGAGATAATTTCTGCCTGCGTCAGAGGAGATAGAGAAATAATTTTATCTCGATTTATAACGGATTCGTACTCACTAAATAAGGTTGTCCCCATCAAAGGCTGATATTCTAGCGTTAAACAGCGTCGAATGAGTTCCCGACTAGCTCCTGTCGAACCAATTAACCCAGCAACAAAAACACTAGTATCAACCACAATTTTAATAGCCATAGCAAATGATAGCTTATATGCCATCATTTAAAATAGAACAAGAACAGTTTTCCAATAGCTATAATGGTTTACTGACGTTTTAGAGTGTCAATATTCCCAAAAGTTAATAATTATTTTTCGATACTTATGGAATCTCCTGTTGAGCGTGTGCGTGTTTCCCAAACAGCTAGGGAACAATTGCTGAAACTAAAACGCTATACCAAAATAGACAACTGGAATGTCCTATGTCGTTGGGGCTTATGTCGTTCCCTCGCTGAAGCAAGCATTCCTTCCCCTGTCCCTATTGTCACTGATAGTAATATCGAAATGACTTGGCGTGTCTTTGGGGGGGAACTCTCTGATTATCTGATTATCGCCCTCAAGCAACGCTGTTACAACGATGGTTTGGGAACGGATAAGGAGGTTCTCGCCCAACAGTTTAAGTTACATCTGCATCGCGGTATAGCATATTTAGCTGGAGACCCAGATTTGAGGAAGGTTGAAGATTTGGTGGAACTTCTTCCTCCTCTAGTTTGATGTTAATCTTCCATAATTGCGCCTTGGTCTAATAGCAGTAAGTTCCGTAATTGGTCTGTATCTAGTTCCGTTACCCATTGTTCCCCTGCGTCAACGGTTTGTTCTGCGAGTTGCTTTTTGCTTTCAATCATTTCATGAATCCTTTCTTCTAATGTTCCAGTACAGACAAATTTATGAACCTGGACATTACGGGTTTGACCTATGCGGAAAGCGCGGTCTGTGGCTTGGTTTTCTACGGCTGGATTCCACCAACGGTCGATATGGAAGACGTGGTTGGCGCGAGTTAGGTTGAGTCCTGTTCCCCCTGCTTTTAGAGATAAAATTAAGATTGGGGGTGCGTCAGGGTCATTTTGGAAGCGGTCGATCATTTCTTCCCGTTGCTTTTTCGAGGTTGAACCATAGAGGAAGGATGCTTCTACCCCTAGTTTTTGTTGGAGATAAGTCTGTAGGAGTTTACCCCATTCTGCAAATTGGGTGAAGATTAAACCATGATCTCCTTCTTCGATCATTTCTTCAAGTATTTCCACTAAACGCTGAAGTTTTCCTGACCGACTGGCTGAATCAATCTGCTTTTGTTTTAAGTATTGGGCGGGATGGTTACAAACTTGTTTTAGTCTTAGGAGTAGGGTGAGGATTAGACCTCGGCGTTTAATTCCTTCGGTATCTTCAATTTCTTTGAGGGAGTCTTCGACTAATTTTTGATATATGGCTGCTTGTTCAGCGGATAAGCCACAGAAAACTGTCATTTCCTGTTTTTCAGGTAAATCTTGGATAATCTCTTTATCGGTCTTGAGACGACGGAGGATGAAGGGTTGTACTAAAGATCTTAGGGTTTGGAGGGAATCGCGATCGCCATATTTCTCAATTGGGACAGCAAAACGTCTTTGGAAAAACTGCTTATCTCCTAAATAGTTGGGATTGAGGAAGTCGAGAATTGACCATAGTTCCGATAAACGATTTTCTACAGGTGTTCCAGTTAATGCGATACGGAAGCCAGGATTAAACTGACGTACTGCTTGAGATTGTTTCGCTTGGGGATTCTTGACGTTTTGGGCTTCGTCTAATACCACCCCTTGCCAATTTACTGCTTTTAAGGTGTCTAGGTCGCGATAGACGAGGGGATAACTGGTAATTACGAGGTTTTTCTTCTCAACTGCTTTAGCGAAAGTCTTACCCTTGTGACGCTTATCACCATGATGGACTAAGGTAGATAAACTTGGTGCAAAGCGTTTAACTTCTCGTTCCCAGTTGGTTAATACGGAAGTGGGACAAATTAGTAAGGTAGGATGATCAAACTTTTCTTCTTTGCGCAGGTTGAGAAGAAAGGCAATCATTTGGATGGTATTGTGACAAATAATATTATTCGCCACGAAGTTATGGTGTTGCTGAACTTCAAAGTCATAGACCCAACCTTGATAATCAATTTCTTCGATTGAGGTTATGGGAGAATAGAAGACTTCCTGATTTAATAAGTTGGTTTTACTATTCTTTTCTGGATTAGAACTAAATATTGCTTCTAGTTGGTTTTGTTTCTTTGCATTACTAATCCCAATTTCCGCTAAGAATCTTTTAGCAGCATCGCCTTCAATTGTGCCAATATAATCAGCATGGCTATCTTGAGAGTTAGTTAACTGTTTGACTTTGCATTTAATTTGTAACCAAATCCCTAAGCGTCTCAATAATGTAGAAATTTGTTGCATTAATTGGGATGATGTTACCGTAATTTCTAGACTCTGGTTTTTAAAAACTACCGAATCCTTAGCAGAAAAATAGTTAATGAGGAATAATCTCACTGTATCTATATCAGATTGCATGATGAAAGAGGGAATTTTTTTAGTTTCATTTCCTGTTGCAATTTTCCGAGCATGGAACTTGACTAAATCTTCATCTTCTGCTTTTCCTTGCCAATTTAATCGAGAAGGAACACCAACTTGATCACCTATTTTAAATTGATTTGTCCAACCTCTATTAGTTAAAAGTTTATGGCGTTTAGTAATAGTGATATTACTCCCATTTTTTAAGCTAATCTTATGCAGTTTCTCGCTAACTTTTTGCCGATATAATTTATTAATGGGAGATTGAATAATTTTACCTGTTTCCTCGTTGATAGCATTCACTAAAAGGGGCTTTGTTGGAGTTGTCCAAAAACCTTCGCCATCAAATAGTTCTTCCCCTGCGTAGTTATCCCAAATCTCGACTGCTGATTTTAAATCACCATTAATAAAAACTAGAGATTCAGGGGTAATACATTTACCCAAGCCCATATCATCAGCAAGACAAGCCCCAAGACTCCATTTTTCGAGGAAAGCTAACCAACTAACTCCTCTCGCTTGATAAGGACGCAATTCGCCATGAAAGTCTTCTGGGGTGCTGATGGGTTCGAGTTTTTGGTTATTATTTAGGGCTGCGAGTAAGTCATCGAGGACTCCTTTGGCTTCAAAGTCCACAACGGGTAACTTCGCAAACGCCCGTTCTTCTCCCATTGTCAGACGAACCGCATCTTCAACTGATAGATTTTCTTGACTTTTAGTTGCTAAGATTTCTTGGGCTGCTTTGACATCCGCAGGTTGAAGGGCTATCCATTCACTTTTAACTTTAACTAAGGGAGATTTTTGTTCTAGTAAACGTTCAAATTCTGCTTTCGATAAAGTGGCTTCACCAACAGCTAATTCAAGTTTGTATTGCAATAAGCTTTTTAAGCCTAAACTTTGCCCTTTTTGAGGCTCAACTTGCGCAGTAATTTTAATTCCTAAACGTTTCTCTTCCCCTTGTTCTAAACCAGGGGGTAAATTGATGCCGAAACCGCTATTTTGCAGTTGCCAAACTTTCCCGCGAATAAAAGTATAAACTTCAATAGGATTAAGAAGAGAATGAGTGGGTAAATCTTTTTCTAAACTTTCGCCTATGGGTTCGTATAAACGGACTGCTAAACCTAAGTTTTTGAGGAGGGTTTCTTGGGGTTCTTCAATAACTCTTCCTTGATAATCCAATTCATCTACAGGATTTTGCCAAACTATTTCGGAAGGAATCAAGAAATTAGGGTCATCAACGGCTTGTAGGGAATATTGTAGCTTCCAGTCACTATGTCCCCAATTCATTTCACCATCAGTAGGGGGAATAAGTGTAAAACAAAGGCGATAGGGGTTTTCTCCGAGTTGATGGGTGAGGGGATTAACTAAATAATTCTGGATGGGGGTTGTCCAGTTTTCTAGGACTTTAGTGAAGCGGTCAATGCTACTTGCTTCTAATGATACTTCTTCGCCAGAAAGCGATCGCGCCCACTCGAAAACCTCTGTATCCTTACTTAAAGCCAGATTAGCTTCCGTCCAGCTTTGAACTTGGGCGTTGATAATATTACTGAGAAAGCCGAGAATTAACTCCTGTGGGGTCGCTTCAGGCTGTTGTTGATAACTCAAACAGGGAGGGGCAATATTTTGGCTAAAATCACGCAAACGTTCTTGGTCTGTGCGACTATCAAGAAGAGGTAGCCAACAAGTCATTCCTTCCCCTGTAGCGGTAGTACATACACCTGGGAGGAACTTACTACGGGCGATTAAATCCAAACTCCAACGATAGACCTGCGCCCAAAATTGTAAATCAATGTTTGCAAATGCGGTTTTGGGTGTAGAGAGTCCTAATGGTAAGGCTTGTAAAAGTTGGGTAGCATTTTCTGGACTTAATCTATAGCCCCCAATTGTCCAAGGCTGTAGAGTTGCATCCTGGGGAATAGTTCGGTCGGAAGAAAGTGGTAAAAGAGGTTTATTCTTAGTACGATTTTTAATAACAATAGAAGGGAGAGTCACCCCTTGAGTTTGCCAATCTGCACTAAATTCCACTTCTCCAAAGTGAGATTTAAGATATTGCTGTAACTCCTCTTCCGTCATCGCGTAAGGATAAGGGGAGGGTGTTTCAGCCAGAGTTGCTGATTCATAGGAACTGACACTACGCCAGGTTTCTCCCCAAATAAAAAGGTATCCTGGTTCTAAAATCCAACTTCCGTGTAAAGTCGTCATAATAATATATTTATAATTTTTTAATCTCTACTGTGACCTTGGCAAAAATTTATCAATTTCAATTAAGCAGCAGTTGCCTACAAATGCTAGGATTGCGACATAAAGAGAAAAGCGATAAAGCACAAGGAAAAGCTCCACATGGAAGAGTTCAATAAGTCACTATCCTTTTATGGAAGGGATATTCGACTGACAGCAGGTTTACTTGCACCCCAAGCTGGGGGAGCAATTTTGATAGAAGCAGGAGATACGTCTGTATTGATTACAGCGACTCGCTCAACGGGACGAGAAGGCATTGACTTTTTACCATTACTTGTCGATTACGAAGAACGACTCTACGCTGCTGGGCGCATCCCTGGGGGATTTTTACGACGCGAAGGTCGTCCTCCAGAGAAGGTGACTCTCACTAGTCGTTTAATCGACCGTTCTATGCGTCCCCTCTTTCCCAACTGGATACGAGATGATATTCAAATCGTAGCAACAACCCTAACATTAGATGAGGATGTCCCTCCAGATATTCTAGCGGTGACAGGTGCATCTATTGCCGTGTTACTTGCAAAAATTCCCTTTCGTGGACCTATGGCAGCGGTGCGCGTTGGGCTTGTTGGAGATGATTTTATCATTAATCCGACATTTAAAGAAATGCGTGATGGTGATTTAGATATTGTCGTTGCTGGTTCTCCTGATGGAATTGTCATGGTAGAAGCTGGGGCGAATCAACTCCCTGAGCAAGATATCATCGAAGCAATTGACTTCGGTTATGAAGGTGTTCAAGAACTGATTAAGCATCAAGAAGAACTGATTGCAGAGTTGGGCATTGAGCTTGTTACCGAAGAACCACCAGTAGTTGATTCTAGTTTAGAGGAATTTGTGCGCGATCGCGCGACGAAAGGTATCCAAAAAGTTCTCACTCATTTCGACTTCGACAAACATCAACGGGATGAAGCCCTCGACGATGTGCGTAAAATGGAAGTTGATACCGCCATTGAACAACTTCCTGAAGAAGACCCAATTCGTACCGCCGTTGCTGAAAATAGCAAAACTATCGGTAAAGTCTTCAAATCCGTCACCAAAGAATTGATGCGGAAGAAGATTATTGATGAAGGAATCCGCGTCGATGGACGAAAATTGGATCAAGTTCGCCCGATTAGTGCCAGAGTAGGACTGCTTCCCTCCCAAGTACATGGAAGTGGCTTATTTAATCGCGGACTAACTCAGGTTCTTTCTATCGCAACCCTGGGAACTCCAGGGGATGCACAAGATTTAGCTGACGAACTCCATCCTGGGGAAGATAAAACCTATCTTCACCACTATAACTTTCCTCCCTACTCTGTTGGTGAAACTAGACCAATGCGTTCCCCTGGACGGCGAGAAATTGGTCATGGTGCTTTAGCAGAACGCGCTTTAGTTCCTGTCCTCCCCAAAAAGGAAGATTTCCCCTATGTAATTCGCGTGGTTTCAGAAGTCCTTTCTTCTAATGGTTCAACCTCGATGGGTTCAGTCTGTGGTTCTACCCTCTCCTTAATGGATGCAGGCGTACCCATCAGTAAGCCCGTGAGTGGGGCTGCAATGGGTCTAATCAAAGAAGGCGATGAAGTTCGCATTCTTACGGATATTCAGGGGATGGAAGACTTCCTGGGCGACATGGACTTTAAAGTTGCAGGGACAGATACAGGAATCACCGCCTTGCAAATGGATATGAAAATTACTGGACTTCCCATTGAAGTTATCGCCCAAGCAGTTAATGAGGCTAAACCAGCGCGTTTACATATCCTCGAGAAGATGATGCTGGCGATTAGCGAACCTCGTACAGAACTTTCGCCCCATGCGCCTCGCTTGTTGACAATGCAAATTGACCCAAGTCTCATCGGCTTATTAATTGGTCCTGGGGGTAAAACCATTAAAGGTATTACCGAACAAACAGGAGCAAAAGTTGATATTGCTGATGATGGGACTGTCACCGTTTCTGCGGTAGAAGGGGAAAACGCGGAAGCTGCTTTGAGGATTATTGAGGGGATGACCCGTAAAATCTCAGAAGGGGATGTTTTCTCTGGAACTGTAGTGCGGATTATTCCCATCGGTGCATTTATTGAAATTGCGCCAGGGAAAGAAGGAATGGTTCACATTTCTCAACTTGCAGACTATCGAGTTGGTAAAGTTGAAGATGAAGTCGCCGTTGGTGATGAAGTTGTAGTAAAAGTAAGGGAAGTAGATAGTAAAGGACGGATTAACCTAACCCGTCTAGGCATTCACCCTGATGAAGCTACTGCTGCTCGAGCCGACATCCAGAGTTAACTTTAAGTAAAATGCAATAGGTAACCGTAAGGTTGCCTTGTCCCCTAGCCCTTATGTCACAAGCCGACCTTCCGAAAACCAAAGCTGACGCGATCGCGTCTTTAAATAAAACTATTGATAAACTAGAAAGTATCATTAGTCAACTTGATGCGGTATCCTCAGATCAACTTCCTGACATGACCGCCTTTGCAAATTTGGTTTCTAGTACCAACGATTTAGCTACTTCCTTAGAAGCGAAACCAGAACCAGAACCAGCGCCACAAATCGAGGTAACTCCTCCCACCCTTGAGGCACGCATAACCACCCCCCCAGAAATAACTCCTACTGAAGCAGTTAGCGAACCTGAACCCCCTGAGCAAACCCGTTTAACAGATCGCTTCTTACCCAGTTTTTCCACAGTACAAAGGCTTTGGGATGGCTTGTTAAGCAACACTCGCAAACTTTTACCCACCTCAATTAATGAGAAGCTTTCCGATTGGGGACTAACGGCATTTTTAACAGGGGCTATCGTTCTAATTCTTTGGCTAGGAGTCCTTTTGCTACCACCACGAACCACAGAAATTGCTCAAGTTTCTCAATCTGAACTGGAAACTCCCATTGAAACCCCTCCAGAACTGACTGCACCAAAACAACCAGAAACGATCCCCGATATACCTCGTCCAAAGCCAAAATTAACACCAGAACAAAGTTTAATTGCTGCAATTCAAAATCAGGTGGGCGAAATTACTAACCAATATGCGGAAGGACTGATTGACTCGATTGAAGCTAATTTCATTGATAGTCGCTTAATTATTACCGTTAGTCCTGAATGGTACAGTTTGAAGTCATCTCAACAGGATAAGCTGGCAAACGAAATGTTTAGTCGTTCCCAAAAACTAGACTTTAGTAAATTAGAAATTATTGATCCTGAAGGGGTTTTATTAGCGAGGAATCCCGTAGTTGGAAATGAGATGGTGATTTTGAAGCGGTAGCAGCTAAATATTTCAAAAAGAGTTTGGCTGTTATTGGTTTTCGCGATCGCGTTTTATTTCCTGGCTAACGACCAAAACTTAAGTAAACATCACTCACTTACACCTTCTTCACTCAGACATTGACATCTAAAGGAAGCCTGGCGACCCTAGTTCTAAAATCTTAATTTTATCTAGTCTGTTGGCGGTTGTTTTCTGTTACAAATTCTGTAACACCTCTGCGATTTATCGGGATAAGGGTACATACTTGATAGCAACATTGCTATCTTTCTAATCCCTATGTTTAAAGA